>JACCVK010000002.1 GCA_013698195.1 Actinomycetota bacterium
GTACACCGCCGCGAGGCACCTGCGAGCGTGTAGCGGCGTTCAACGCCCGCGTCAGCCGCGAGGACCACTGCCCCGAGGGACGAGGGGCGGTGGCCTCGTGTGCGCCTGACATGACCATGAAACCGGAGGTGAGCACTAGCAAATCCTGAACCGGGGCCCTGGCAGAGGGAACCCGACACCGAGGTGACAAGGGCGTCGCGCCGAACCGACGGCGCGGTGGGAACCCGCGGGAGGCCTCTGCGCCGACCCCGCCCCACTCCCGCGAGGGGAGGTCTGGAGGAAGTCGTAGGTGCGTGGCCGTTCTGAACGAGAGTGAAGCGCCGTAAGGGCGTCCGTGGCGGGTGAGTCGGCACGCAGCGACGAAGCCCGGTTTCTGCTGGTGTCACGGGCGTAGTGGCGACAGGATGGACACGAAGTTTCATGGCCTTACTCAGGGAGATCTGCTGGGTTCCGCGACAGGCGGTAGGCCGAAGAACGCAAGGACAGAGGCCGATGAGCCAGCAGAAGTCAGATGACCGCGTAGTATCGGAAGGGCGTCGAAAGGCGTCCCGAACCCGCGCGAGCGGGGGAGAGAAGGCGGTCACGGTCGAGGAGGAAGCGGCGCGACAGCCGGAACTGCCGCTCGCGACAGCCGAGGACCCGCGGCGACGCGGGGCCGGTGCGAAGAGCCACGGGGAACTGTCTCCGCGGAAGCCCGCCCCGAGGCCGAAGGCGAGCGTCAAGGGCCGGGAGGTCGAGCCCGCGACGATGGAGAGGGTCGTCGAACGCCTGGAGGTGGCGTTCGACAAGGTCGCGGCGAACAAGGGTGCTCCGGGTCCGGACCGGCAGACCGTCGGCCAGGTGCGCGAGCACCTGTCGAAGGTCCTGGCGGTCGTGTCGGCCGAGCTGCTCGATGGGACGTACCGGGTCGGGGACATCCGGCGCGTGTACATTCCGAAGGGCGGCGGTGGCCAGCGCGGGCTCGGGATCCCGAACGTGGTCGATCGGATGGTGCAGGAGGCAGTGCGGTCGGTTCTCGAACCGCTGTACGAGCCGACGTTCCATGCGAGCAGCCATGGGTTTCGCCCGGGTCGGGGTTGCCAGACGGCGATCTCCGAGGCTCGAGGCTACCTGGCGGAGGGGTACGAGTGGGTGGTGGACCTGGACTTGGAGAAGTTCTTCGACCAGGTGAACCACCAGCGGCTGATGTCGCGGCTCGCGGAGCGGGTCGAGGACAAGCGGTTGCTCGTGCTGATCGGCCAGATGCTGAAGGCCAAGGTGGTGCTGCCGGAGGGCATGAAGGTGGCGACGGAGGAGGGGGTGCCGCAGGGCGGTCCGCTCTCCCCGTTGCTGTCGAACGTCGTGCTGGACGAGCTCGATTGGGAGCTCGATCGGCGCGGACACCGATTCGTCCGGTACGCAGATGATTGCAACATCTACGTCCGGAGCGAGAAGGCGGGAGCGCGGGTCATGGCGAGCGTGACGGAGTTCATCAGCAAGCGCTTGCGCCTGAAGGTGAACGCGTCGAAGAGCGCGGTGGCCCGTCCGGAGACCCGGCACTTCCTCGGCTACCGTCTACGGAGAGATCCGTCGGGGGAGGTCGAGGTGCTGCTCTCGGAGCGCAGCGAGAAGCGGCTTCGTGAGCGGATCCTGGAACTGACGCCTCGGAACTGGGGAGACTCGCTCGACGAGTGCATCCGCAAGGTCGACGCGTACGTGACGGGGTGGTTCGGGCACTTCGGGATCTGCACGGCCGGAATCGAACGTCCGGTGGCGCACGCGGATTCGCACATCCGAGCTCGGTTGCGCGCAATCCAGCTGCGTCAGTGGAAGAAGAAACGGTCGATCGCTCGCCGCCTGATCCGTCTGGGGGTGAAGTGGAACACGGCGTGGCGCAGGGTCTACGAGGGCCACAAGTCCTGGTGGGCGCTGAGCCACGACATGGTGGTGGCGAGGGCGCTCTCGAAGCGGTACTTCGCCGCGCGCGGACTCCGGCCGCTGCTGGAACGCTTCTACGACGCCTGGAACAACGTCGCCACCAAGCAGCCCGAGCTGCCTTGGTCCACCACGAGGTCGTGAACCGGCCGGCGGTGGGGGTGACAACCCGCCGTCCCGAAGAGCCGTATGCGAACAGCGCTCGTACGGTTCTGTGAGAGGCGCTCCCCGAGAGGGGGGCGCCTACTCGATCTGCTGCACCCGTCGTTGAACGTCCGCACCACAGGCGGTGGCAGCGGCTGCCAGGCTCGCGGGACGCGCGACCCGGCAGGGCGCCCCCGACCTGTGCAGCGCTCGCCTCGTCGATGTCGTTTGCCCCGCCGACCAACGTCCCTGGGAGGTCAGGCGCAGCTCGCACGGCGGCGGTCGGGGAGCGAACGAGGGCCCTGTCGATGACGCCCGGGTTGGCGACGGCAGGGGCCCCCATCCGGCGAGGCGCTCGCCCTGCTGAGCTAGGCTAGGCTAGACCAAGATCTTGTGCGCCGCAGGCCTGCGCCGTGCGCTACTGCCAAGGGTACTGGGAGCCGCAGACCTGATCGCCGGAGGACACGTCGACGTACCCCGTGTACTCCGGCGTGGGCACCGCCCGGGTGCCGCGCTCGCCCACGAACGCCAACAGCCCGCTCACGGGGACACAGGACGCTCGCGCCGGGAGGTCACAATGCACGCCGTCCTGAAGCTTCAGGACCACCCGCTCAGCGGACCATTCCGATATCACGTACGTCCCAACCCACTCGTCGGTGACCTCCGAGGCCTGCGCTCTCATGTCGTTCGGGTTCCAGTTAAGGGA
>JACCVK010000010.1 GCA_013698195.1 Actinomycetota bacterium
ACCTACGAAGGAGGAAGCAATGCCGGTCTGGGCTTGGATTCTCATCATCGTCTTGATCGTGCTTCTGCTAGGCGGAGGCTACGGCTACCGCCGGCGGTAGGCCTCGCGGCGATTCACGACCGGGGAATTCGGGAAAGGACGAAGAAGCGGCCCCGGCGGGCGTGCCGGAGTGGGTGGCGCCTACCTGGGCCGCAGTCTGCTCGCTCAGCGAGCGGGAGCGGCGCCGGAGTCGAACCGACCGAGCCGTGGGTTACACGACCGCACTGGTTCTGAAGAGCTGAGTGCTCTCCCCCCGCCGGTATTCCGCCCATGCCTCGCGGGCGCCGGCGTCCTCTTCGGCGCTCGTCGCCTCGTCATCCTCAGGCGCGTTGTCGAGCCACTCGAGCAGCGCTCGGCCACGATCGCGGCGTCGTGCGACGTAACGCAACGCCTCCTCGGCCTCGGACTCCGAGAGTTCTTCGATCGCCAAGTGAAGCCTTTCCTTCGCGGTCACGATCCTCAGTCTACGCCGGGCTGCCCGTGCCTCCGCCGCCCACAGGGTCGGAGCGGACTTCAGGCGTCGAGTTCGGCCTGGGCCGCTGAAGCGCCGCGATCCACTCATGCGGTGGCCGCCCTCCTGGTTCTGTGACGGATCTCACCTTCGGAACAACACAGGCGATCGTGGCCGCCGCCGCGGTCTTCGCGTTCATCGCCTGGCGCTGGTGGGCGATTGCGCTCTACCGCGCGTGGCTGGATCAGCGGGAAGCCTCTCGCCGGGCCGAGTAGCGGCCGCGCGGGCGACCTCACTCAAGAGGCACAGCCGCCGGCATCGAGGATTCAGAGAAACTTACGCTCGGGGCCGAACAGTCACGTTTACCGGTGTTTCGCGGCAGGTATCAAGAAATCCAATGGCGATGCGGGTTCTGGAAGTCGGTGCGCAGCGCGACAACGGCCTCGCGCCGCGCGTGCTCGTGGCCGAAGACGAGGCCGACGTGCTCGAATCGGTGGTCTATGGCCTGCGCAGCGAAGGGTTCGACGTGGACGCGTTCCGCGACGGCGAGACAGCTCTCGGCGCAGCCGAATCGAGTGGTTATGACCTCCTCATCCTCGACGTGTTCATGCCCGGCTTGTCGGGGTTCGAGATCTGCCGGCACCTGCGGGAGCGGAGCGTTGTGCCGATCATCCTGCTTACTGCCAAGGATCGGGAGATCGACCGCGTGCTCGGGCTCGAGCTTGGCGCCGACGATTACGTAACGAAGCCGTTCTCCATGGCCGAGCTGACCAGTCGCGTCCGCTCGCTCTTGAGACGTATCGAGCTCGACCGGGAGGCGGGAGCGGAGCCTGCTCTGCGCGTCGGTGCGCTCCGTATCGATCGAGCAAAGCATCGCGCGTCCGTGGACGGCGCTGACGTGCGCCTGACGCATACCGAATACAAGCTGATCTCGCTGCTCGCGGCTCACCCGCGGCGCACATTCTCGCGCGACCACATCATGCGCCATCTCTGGAACGGCGACTACGACGGAGACCAACGGGCATGCGACGTCCATGTCTCGAACCTCCGGCGGAAGATCGAGCCGGACCCGAAGCATCCGCGGCGAATCGTCACCGTGCGAAACATCGGCTACCGGCTCGAGTCGGCCTGAGCTTACGCCTGCACGAGCTTGTAACCGGCCCCGTGCACGGTGAGCAGGCGCTGTGGCTGCTCAGGATCGTCCTCGATCTTTGCGCGCAGGTTGAAAATGTGGCTGTCGCAGGCGCGCTCGTCGGCGACGAAGGACGTCTGCCACGCGCGCTCCAAAATCTCCCGTCGTCCGACCACGCGGCCCGGATGCTGCGCGAGAACCATCAGAATCGCGAACTCCATACGCGTCAGGCTGACCTCCTCACCATGTACGCGAACGCTCTGCTCGGCGGGGTCGATCGAAAGCCGCCCGAGCTCGAGGCGCGCGGTTCCAGAAGCCCGGTCGAACTCCCGTCGGCGCAGGATCGCGCGAAGACGGCTCACGAGCTCTGCGGTCGAGAACGGCTTGGTGACGTAGTCGTCCGCGCCGAGCTCGAGGCCGACCACTCGCTCCACTTCTCCGTCCCGCGCGGTCAGCATGACGATCGGCACAGCCGAGGCGGCGCGTAGCCGACGACAAACGTCTGTGCCCGAAAGCCCCGGCATCACGACATCGAGCACGACGACGTCGTAGTCGCCTTCGAGGGCCGCTTCGAGCGCCGACTCGCCGTCGGTGGCGCAGTCCACCTCGAACCCGGCCGAGCGGAGAGCGTACGACACCGGCTCGAGGATGTCGCCCTCGTCGTCCGCGAGGAGAACGCGTCCGCTCATGTCGATGCCTCGGCGACGGGCGGGAGGGGAAGGAGGACGCGCACGGTCGTGCCGGCGCCTTCTTCCGACGCGATCGTCAGCGTGCCGCCGAGCACGCGGACCGCCTGCCGCACGATTGCGAGCCCGAGCCCGAAGCCGGTGCCATCTCGCATGCTGCCTCGATAGAAGCGGTCGAACACGCGCGTCCTGTCTTCGAGCGGAATGCCGGGCCCGGTGTCAGTCACGTCGATCGCGATTGTTCCGTCCAGTCGGTGAGCCGACATCCGAACAGTGCCACCGCGCGAGTACTTCGTGGCGTTCGCGGCGAGGTTGAAGACCACCTGCTCGATCAGGTCGCGGTGCGTGTGCACGAGGATGTCCACGGGGCAGTCCACCTCTGGTCGAGGGCCGTCGTCCGACGGTAGCTCGGTGGCCACCTCGAGCAGCACTGCGCAGAGCTCGACGGTCTCGAGCGGCGCCGTCTCCACGTCGCCGGCCTCGGCGCGCGCAAGGGTCAGGAGCGAGTGGCTGAGCCGGCCGAGACGGGCCGCCTGGCGTTCGACGATGTCGAGGAAGCGGTCTCGCTCCTCGCGTGACTCCTTTGCGCCGCTCTGGAGGACCTCGACCGCGCTCGTGATCGCGGTCACCGGCGTGCGGAGCTCGTGGGCTGCGTTCGCGACGAACTCGCGCTGAGCGTGCTCGCGCCGTTCGAGCTCCGAGACGTCGGTGATGACGAGAACTGCGGTACCGAAGCGGCCTGCCGGAACGCCCGTCACTGTGTAGCTCTCGCCTTCAGCCGGCGAGACGCGCTCGCCCGCCACGGACGCGTCGGGCGCGAAGAGCTGCGCGACGAAGTGCCTGAGCGGAAAATGCGGCGGCCACGGATCGGGCAGCGCGTCGCCCTCAGCGAGCGAGTTGACATCGAGTAGGCGAGCCGCGGCTGTGTTCGCGATCTCGACACGAAGGTCGGAGTTGACCGCGACCACGCCCTGGTCGAGTCGTCCGAGTAGCCGCTCGAGGCGGGCACGCTCGCTGTCCAGACGCTCGATCGAGCCGCGCAGGCGGACTCGCATGCGCTCGACCATGGCGGCAAGGGTTCCGATCTCGTCGCCGAAGCGCGGTCGTAGCAGTGCGCCGGTGAAATCGCCTCGCTCGATCGCCTCCGCGGCGACGCCGATGCGCTCCAGCCGCGCAGCGAGGAGCGAGGCGACGACGAAGCCGATCCCCGCCCCAAGCGCCGACGCGACGAGCACGGCGAGCCGCACCTGATCCGTGAAGACGGCCATCGAATCTCTGTACCCCGGCTGCGGACCGAACGCGAGCAGCACCTCGGCCTCGGACGAGCGGAGTGGTACGGCGACGACGCCCTTGCGGCCTGCGTCGTACGTTCGCGCGAAATGTCGGCCGGCAAGCGCCGACCTGACAGCGCTGCTCGCGTCCGGCACCGACATCAGCTGGCGCCCATTCGAGCTCATAGGCCCGACCGCCGCGCCGCTGCCGTCGAAGAGAAACAGCGAAAGTCGCCGCATGCGCGCCACCTCTCCGACCGCCGGGCCGGGGCCGCGC
>JACCVK010000035.1 GCA_013698195.1 Actinomycetota bacterium
GGCGCCGTCTGAGATCACCAGCACCGAGGTCGGCGGGATGGCACCGTCCTCCTCTCGCTGGCGCCGGCCGATCTGGAGCGAAAGCGCAATCGCGTCTCCGATCGCCGTACCTTCGCCGGTCTTGAGCGTGTCGAGCGACCTGGCTGCGAGCTCGCGGTCGGCGGTCGGCGGGAGCGCGACTACCGCGCGCGTGGCGAAGGAGACGATGCCGACACGAAACTTCGCCGGCACCTCGGCCAAGAACGCCTTCGCGGCGCTCCTGGCGGCGTCGAGCCGCGTGGGCTCGACGTCGGTGGCTTTCATCGAGCGCGAGACGTCGAGTGCGAGGACGACGGTTGCCTCTTCACGCGCAACGTTCACTGTCGCGTGCGGCCGGGCGACGCCGACGATCATCGCCGTGAGCGCGAGCAGGAGGATAGCGAGCGGCAGGAAACGCAAACGACCAGGCTCGCGGTCGATGACATTCGGCATGAGTGCGAGGTTTCCGAAGCGGGCCGCAACCTGCCGGCGGCGTCGGTCGTGCCAGAAATACAGGATGACCAGGAACGGAATCAGAAAGAGCCCGAAGAGGGCGATCGGCCAACCGAACCTCATGACACGCTCCGCAAACTGAGCTTCACCGCCGCCTCCGCCGCAGGAACACTGCGAGATCCCGAAGCCAGTCGCCTTCCGTCGTCAGCACCACATGGCGAGCCCCGACCGAAGCGAGCGCGCGGGAGACGGCGGTCCGTTCCGAGGTCGCCGCGGCTGCGAAGCGCTCGCGCAGCGGACGGCTTCGGGTATTCACACGGAGCTGCTTCCCGGTCTCAGGATCCACCAACCAGAGCACGCCGACGTCGGTCAGCTCCTGCTCGCGCGGATCGCGGATCTCCACGGCGACGACGTCATGCCGGCTCGCGAGCTCGAGGAGCTTTCGCCTCCAGTCGCGGCGACCGCGGAAATCGGAGACGACGACCACGAGCGAGCGCTGTCGCGCGAGCGCGTTCGCGCGCGCGAGCGCCTCACCGAGCGAGGTCGAGCCGAGCCGCGCGTCGTCAGGCTCCTGCCGTAGTGCAGACAGAAGGCCGATGAGGCCGACCCGACCCTGTCGCGGCGGCAGGGTTCGCGGGCTCGAGTCCCCGAAGGTGACGACGCCGAGTCGGTTCCCGCGTCGCGTCGCAAGGTGTCCGACAGCGATCGCCACGCCCTCGGCGACGTCCGCCTTTCGGCGTTCGGCGGTTCCGAACTGCATGGAGATCGAGGTGTCGAGCACGAGCCAGCTCACGAGGACGCGTTCCGCAAGTGTCACCCGCACGTGCGGCACACTCGTCCTCGCGGTGACGTTCCAGTCCATGCGGCGCACGTCGTCCCCCGGTTCGTACGGCCGAACGAGCGCGAGCTCCGAGCCCTCGCCGTGCAGCGACGAACGGTAATCGCCCGCCAGGAGTCCTTCGACCCGCCGTCCGATGCTGAGGTCGAGCGCACGCAGCAGCGCCTCCGGCATCGGCCCCGGTCCAGGGCGAGCCGCAGACGCGACCGCGTTATTCGCATAGGTCGCGCGGGCACGCGCCGAACGACGGTCTCCCTGACGACGCGCGAGCCGGAGAGGGGCGGTCACGCGGCCGTGGGCCTGGCCAGGTCGATCTGCGGAACCGGCACGGCGGCGATGACCTGCTCGAGGATCGTGTCCGGGCTCACCTCCTCGGCGAGCGCCTGGTACGTGAGCACGAGGCGGTGCCTGAGCGCGTCTCGCGCCAGTGCCTGGAGATCCTCGGCGAGCGTGTAGTCGCGCCCGCGCAAGAGGGCAAGCGCTCGCGCAGCCTGGACGACGCTGATCGGACCTCGCGGACTGGCGCCGAACGCGATGTACGGCGCGAGCTCACCGAGCCCATGCGCGGCAGGCTCGCGCGTGGCCGTCGCGAGAGCGACGGCGTAGCTCACGAGCGCGGGGTCGACGTAGATCCCTTGCACGGCCTGCTGCAGCGACTGCAAGTCCGCGAGCGAGAGCGCCTGCCGCAGCTCTGGCGGCTCGACGAGTTGCCGGTGGACGACGGTGAGCTCTTCGTCGTGCTGCGGGTAGCCGATGACGACCTTGAGCATGAACCGGTCGATCTGAGCCCCCGGGAGCGGATACGTGCCCTCCGACTCGATGGGATTCTGGGTCGCCATGACGAGAAACGGATTCGGGACCGGGAACGTCTCGTGTCCGATCGTGACCTGGCGTTCCTGCATGACCTCGAGCAGCGCCGACTGCACCTTCGCCGGCGCGCGGTTGATCTCGTCCGCGAGCAAGAAGTTGCAGAAGACGGGACCGAGCTCGGTGTCGAAGGTTCCTTCGTCCGCACGGTAGATGCGCGTGCCGATGAGATCCGACGGCACGAGATCCGGAGTGAACTGGATGCGGGAGAAGCTCCCTCCCAGCACGCCCGCAGTCGTCTTGATGGTGAGCGTCTTAGCCAATCCCGGAACGCCCTCGATCAACAGGTGACCGTGGGCCAAGAGGCACACGAGAACGCGCTCGAGCATCTCGTCCTGCCCGGCGATGACCCGGCGGATCTCGAAGAGCGCCTGCTCGAGCTGTTCCTTGGCATCTTGCGGCGAGGGCACTGCGGCGTCGGTCGTAACCTCGGTCACGTCAAGCTCCTTGGTCGCTTGCGAGAGGTAAACGTAAGCACGCCAACCTGAGTTTTGGATGAAGAGCCGATTGCGTGGCTCAGGCGCGGCTATCTCGCCGCAGCGGATGCAGCTCCCGCGACGCCCGCGGTCCAGCGAGGGCGAGCGCTTAGCTCGCGCTACGCAGCGTCGCCGAGGGCGACCGCGACGGCCTCGTCGAGCGTCGATGCGACGACCGGCGCCGCCTCGAGTGCCTCGGGCTTCGTGCGGGCGGTCGGGACGAGTACGGAACGGGCGCCCGCGGCCTCAGCGGCCTCGACGTCCTCGACCGCGTCGCCGACGACGATGCACTTCTCGGGACGCGTCCCGAGCGCCGCCGCGGCGAGATAGATGAGCCCCGGCGCAGGCTTGCGGCACGGGCAGTCCTCGTCGGCGTCGTGCGTGCACTCGAGCCAGACGTCCACCGGGC
>JACCVK010000065.1 GCA_013698195.1 Actinomycetota bacterium
CACGGACCTGAACCGTGCGCGTCTACCAATTCCGCCACATCCGCGCGTGCTCGTCATTGTACGTTCCGTCTCGCCGAACCTCGCGGCTCTGAGCCAGCGGATCCTCGACCCGGGTGCTAGGCGGAGAGCGCGTCGAGAACCACGTCGGCGCGCGAGTCGGGCCGCACGCGGCGCATGACCTTCACGACGTTCCCGTCCGCGTCGATGACGAAGGTCGAGCGCTCGACGCCCATGTACGTCTTCCCCGCAATGCTCTTATCGACCCAGACGCCGTGCGCCTCCGGAGACCGCGTGGTCCTCGTCGGCGAGGAGCGTGAACGGCAGGCCGTACTTGCCCTTGAACTTCACGTGCGAAGACACGCTGTCGGGACTGACGCCGAGGACGACCGCACCGCGCCGCTCGAACTCGCCCCACGCATCCCGGATTCCGCACGCCTGCGCGGCGCAGCCAGGAGTGTCGTTGCGGGGATAGAAGTAGAGAACGACAGGCTTTCCGCGGAGTGAATCGAGCGAGACTTGCTCTCCGCTGTCGCTCTCGAGCGTGAACGTCGGAGCCGGCTTGCCCGCCTCGACCATGCTCACCTCTTCGCCAAAGCCTCTCGCTAGGGTCCGCGCGATGGTATCCGTCCACGCGGTGCTCGGGATCGCAGTGCTCGCGATCTGCGTTGGTGCCGATGTCCTCGGGATCGCCGGGTACCGGCGCGGGGCGGGCGGCCTGGTCAGTCACGCGCTCGTGCTCGCGCAGACTGGGCTCATCGCTCAGGCTGCCGTCGGACTGCTGCTCCTCTCGGACGATCGGCGTGCTCCCGACCGGCTTCACTACGCCTATGGGGCGTTCGCGCTCGGCGCCGTGCTCGCGCCCTGGTTCTACGCACCGCCTGATGCGCGCAGGCGTCTGCTCTGGTTCGGAGGAACGACGCTTCTCGCTGCCGCCCTCGCGACGCGTGCGTTCATGACGGGCGGGTGAGAGGGTGAGAGGGTCCACTACGTGAAACGCCTGTGGAATCGCATTCCGCCGCTCGGCCGCGGGCTCGGGATCGTGGCACTGATCGCGCTCGTCGTCGTGATCCTGTCGCTCGAGCCGGTCCTCGCGGCAGTCGGCGGACTCGTTCGGATCGCGTTCTTTCTCGCGGTGGCGTTCTTCCTCTTTCTGCTCTGGCGCGAGCGGCGCGGTGACTTCGACGCCTGGTCCGAGCGGAACCGCCGATTGTTCTACGCCGCGATTATCCTCGCGGTGGTCGATATCGGCGCGATCATCGGCCTCGGCGCCTCAGGCCCGGATGCGCTCGCGTTCTTCCTCGTGCTCGGCGGCTGCGCGTGGGTCGTCGTGCGCACATGGCGGCTCGAGCACCGCTATTGACGACCCTTTTGCGTCCGCAGACGACAGTCGAGGCGCTGGCGGCGCTCGCATTTGCGCTCATGGCGGTCGGGGCGGTGTACGAGACGTGTGTCGCGCTCGAGATCATTCCGCTCGGTGCAGTGCCCGGTGCGGCTCCGCCCGGCGAGGCCGCCGTCGCGATTGCCGCGGTCGCGGGACTCTTGCTCGGGAGCGGTGCTTCAGGGGCAAACGCGGCACGTCACGACACCCGGTCGTTCTGGGCGCTCAAGCTCCTCGGCCCGGTCGCCGCAGCGTACGTGGTCGCTCGGTTCTACGCCTTCGATCCCTACTACGCCCCGAGCTTGCGGCGCGCGTCGGAAGGCGGGCTCGTGTCTACGCCTTGGATCGCGCTCATCGTCGCTCTGTCGCTCGGAGCCGCGGCTCTGGCCGCCGTTCGTCCGCGGCTGGGAAGCACCTGCACGTTCGTGGTGCTCCTTCTCTGCTTCTTCACGGCGCTCGTGGTACGTCTCGGCCACTGAGGGCGAGTTCAGCGCCGCTTAGGGTGGGACGCGAAGAACTGCCAAATCTCTCGCGTCGGGTCGTACTGTCCGCGGGGCCACTGGTGACCGACGCCGTCGAGCGGCACGAGCTGTACAGAGGTTCCGGCCCGACAGGGAGACCACATGGTCTTCGTGAGGGTGGCACGGCAGAGGTGCCTTTCGCGGGGCAGGCGTTCAGCTCACGCCAGCGATCGATGCCGGCCTGAGCCGACGGCCAGTCGACGTCGAGAAAACCACGAGGGCCGTCGCCGCCTGCGAAGGGGAGGTTCTGGTCGTCGAGCCCGTGGATGTGGAGTATCGAGACCGGACGGGAGGGCGCGCACTCGGTGTTGAGGGTCGAAGCGACCGGCGCGGCTGCCGCGATGCGACCCGACAGGTTGCAGGCTAGGGCGTAGGAGAAGAGTCCACCATTGGAGATTCCCGTTGCGTAGATTCGGCGGCGGTCGATCGAGTGTTGACGCGCAAGCTTGTTCAAGAGGCTCGAGACGAACCCGATGTCGTCCACGCCGAGTCGGTCTGCGGGGCCGCAGCAAGGTCCCGCGTTCCACGTCCGCCCGATCCCGTCCGGGTAGACGGCGATGAACCCGCGCCGTGCCGCTTGCGCGTCGAAGCCCGTGAGGACAGCAGCGCCGGCACCGGTCCCGAACCCGCCGTGGAAGACAAGCACCACCGGTGCCTTTTCTTGCGGACGGTCGGGGACGAACACGCGATAGGTTCGCTCTAATCCGCCGGCTCTCACGGAGCCGGTGACCACGGTGCCGCCGCCGGCGGCGCCTGCTGACGCCACGGCGAGCGCGAACGCCAAAACGGCGAGCTGAGAGCGACGAGGCCCAGGGCAATCCGCGTGGAGACTGCGATCCGCATGGATGCACACCGTGGGCTACTCGCGTAATCAGGAGCTCAGCCCGGCGCAAGAGTTCAGTTAGGGGGCGCTCAGGGAAGCGCGAACGCCGGACCCTCGCGGACCGTCGGCGGGCCGGGATTGACCGGGTGTACGAGCTTCAAGCGGTAGCGGTAGATGCCTGGTCCGAGGCGGCGAGGCTGGAACGCGATCTCAACCTGCTCGTCGACGCCGGCACGCCCGCGCTTCACCATCTTCGTGGCCCCGCCCACCTTCACCACGCGAAGCTCCCAGACGCAGTCGAGCGAGCAGCTGAGGCTTGCTCGGAACGTCCCGCGCCGTGCCTCGTTCCGCGTTCCGAACCGAAGCCTTGAAGAGCGCACGATGAGCTGCACGCCGGGACAGCGCGCGATCGAGCCGCCGGCGGTGCGGTCGAGGGCTCTCGCGACCTTCGGCAGGCTCGACTTCGCCGAGCCGTCCACGTAGCGGACGCCCGACTGCCAGCCCGGGCGCGCGCGCTCGTCCTGCGAGTGGAAGACGAGGATGCCGACGACGTTCGGCTGGCAGAACGCCAGCGCCAGCGCCTGCGCGTAATACGCGGCCTGGGTCTCTTCCGTGGTGGGCCGCGTGGTCGCCGGCTCGTCGCCCGTGTAGAGCCCCGCTTTCGACGCCGGGATCTGCGACTCGACGCCGTACTCCCCATAGAGGATCGGAAGCGTGGATCCGGGCTGGGCAGTGCCGTCGAAGGCCTCGCCCAGCAGACTCACGAGCTTGTCGTAGTCCGCGATCCCGATCGACGTGCCAAGCGGGTGCGCGACCGCCGGCGCCTGGCTGGAATGGTCGCCATAGGGATGGATGGTGAAGACGTCCATGATCGGCCTCTCGCGCGCGCTCGCCCGGTAGGCGATCCCCAGCTCGCGGATGAACTTCGTCGGCGAATGCGTGTGCCTGCTGCCTTCGGGCCGGTCTGCACCTCTGGGAGACACGGCCGCGCCGTACACGGTTATGTCCGGCGACTGGGCCTTGAGAGCGTCGTACACGCCTGCAAGGAGCTGGAGATAGGACGCAGGCGCCACGCTCGTGCCGTCGAGCGCGAACTGCGGCAGCCAGAAGCGGTTCAGGTTCGGCTCGTTCGCCACGATCACGTGCCGGATCGCCGGCACCTCGCGCACGATCGCGGTGGCGAAGGAAGCGAACTCGGCACGGGACTCGTCGGTCAGCGGCGTCGTCCGCGACCCAGGATGCATGACCGTGACATAGATGCGGACGCCGCTTGCCTCCGCCGCGCCGGCGACGCTCTCGAGCACGCTTAGCTCGCTGTCCGAGGGCGTCGTCAGGCCGGGCGTCCAATAGCTCGTGATGCGAGCGGCGCGGAAGCCGCCGAGCCGGAAGAGCGTCATCTTCGTCTGCGCGTCGACGAGCGTCGATGCCCTGATCTCGTCCTCGACGGCGCCGACGACGAGGTTCGGTGCGGCAGCCGCCGGCCGGGCGGTGGCAAGCAGTCCAACCACCCCGAGAACCGCCACGAG
The DNA here is from genome assembly GCA_013698195.1 of Actinomycetota bacterium. Classification (GTDB taxonomy): domain Bacteria; phylum Actinomycetota; class Thermoleophilia; order Gaiellales; family Gaiellaceae; genus GMQP-bins7. Next base: position 4,249 of record JACCVK010000065.1, read on the forward strand.
CGTGCCGAGGTGGCCCGTTCGCATGGGGCTACGCTAGCGACAGAATGCAAGCAAGCGTTAAAGATGGCCTCGGAGAGCTGCCGCGGAGCACGGGCGTCTACCTGTTCCGAGACGAGCGCGGCGACGTCCTTTACGTCGGAAAGGCGAAGTCGCTGCGCTCGCGCGTTCGCAGCTACTTCCAGCGCGGAGACGGGCGTGCCGGGACCGCTCGGCTCGTCGGGAGAATCGCGGACGTCGAGGTCATCGTCACCCGAAACGAGGCCGAGGCGCTCCATCTCGAGCAGAACCTCGTCAAGCGCCACCGACCGCCGTTCAACATCCGCCTGCGCGACGACAAGTCGTTTCCGTACATCGCGGTGACGCTCACGGACGAGTACCCGCGCGTCATGTTCACGCGCGAGCGGCACCGTGCAGGCACCGTCTACTTCGGGCCGTACGCGAATGCGAAGAAGGTGCGCGAGACGCTCGACGTTCTGAATCGCGTCTTCCGCTTCCGTCCCTGCGAGGGTCCGCGTCCGGGTCGCCACTCGGGCATCCCGTGCCTCGACTTCCATATCGACCGTTGCTTCGCGCCCTGCGTCGACGCGATCTCGCGGGAGGCCTACGGGAACGTGATCGAAGCCGTGGTGGGTTTCCTCTCCGGCGACACGGTGTCGATTCAGCGCGAGCTCGAGGAGCGGATGCGCGAGGCGGCGGGAGACGAGCGCTTCGAGGAGGCTGCCCGCTACCGCAATCGGCTCAACTCGATCCGTCATCTCAGCGAGCGGCAGGCGGCAGACCGGCGTGCGGTCGGGAGCGTCGACGTCATCGGGCTCGTGCTCGACGGAGAGGAGGCGGCCGTGCAGGTCTTCCCGCTTCGCGACGGGCGCATGATCGATCGCTACGGCTTTCACCTCGAGAACGTCGCAGGGGAGGACGAGCAGACGGTGCTCGAGGCATTCGTCATCGAGTACTACGGCACGGTTCCGAGCATCCCGCCGCAGGTGTTCGTGCCCTCGGGGATCGGCGACACGAGCGTGATTGCCCAGTTCCTGTCGGAGCGGAGGGGCGCACCGGTCGATGTGCGCGCTCCCGCGCGGGGGGAGAAGCGACGGCTCGTCGACCTCGCCGTCGAGAACGCGCGCGTGGCGCTCGACGCGGACACCGCACGTCGTGCCGAGCAGCGCTCCCGCCGCGCCGCCGCACTCGAGGAGTTGCGGGAGGTGCTCAACCTCGAGAGCCTGCCCGTGCGGATCGAGTGCTTTGACGTCTCGAACATCCAGGGCCAGTCGATCGTCGCCTCGATGGTCGTGTTCCAGGAAGGGCGGCCGCGAAACGCCCACTACCGCAGCTTCACCATTCGCAGTCTCGACGGACAGGACGACGTCGGCGCGATGCGCGAGGCGATCGCGCGACGCTTCAGCCGCGCTCGCCAGGCTGACGCCGACGAGAGCTTCGGCTGCATCCCGAACCTCGTCGTCGTAGACGGCGGAAAAGGGCAGCTTGCCGCGGCGCGGGCGGCGATGGAGGAGCTCGACCTACCGCGGGTGGCCGTGATCGCGCTCGCCAAGCGCGAGGAGGAGGTCTTCGTACCCGGAGTGCCATATCCGATCGCGCTCGAGCGGACGAGCCCCGCTCTCCAGCTCCTGCAGCAGATCCGGGACGAGGCGCATCGCCGCGCGCTGCGCCATCACCGCCAAAGGCGCGACTCGAAGGCGCTCGAAACGATCTTCGAGACGCTTCCCGGGATCGGCCCCGCGCGACGCCGGGCGCTCCTGAAGCACTTCGGATCGGTCGACCGGTTCCTCGAGGCTTCGCAGGAAGAGCTCGAGGGCGTGCCCGGGCTCCCGCAGCGGACTGCGCGAACCGTGTACGCCGCGCTGCACAAGGCCGGACCGTCGTAGGGGCCGGGCATGCCCGGCCCCTACGGTTTCTCCTGTTCCTCCTGTTCCTCTTTCTCCGCCGGCTCCATGGCCTCGCGGAAGCGCAGCGTTCGGAGCGTCAGCCCGATAGCGGTGAATCCTGCGACGACATTCGTTGCGATCGTCATGAACTTCAACCCGACGCTGAAAGCGAGCAGCTTCGAGCTCGGCACCGTCCCGCTGAACACGTAGAGCAGGAACGCTTGCTCGGTTCCGATTCCGGCAGGGGTGAGCGGCAGCAGCGTCGCGAGGCTCGCCGACACCTGCACGAGCAGCACGTACTCGATGGACTGCGGGATGTCGAACGCGTCGAGGAGGAACCAGATCGCGACGAGACGGAACGTCCAGTCGCCCGCCTGCCAGAACGCGACCGAGCGGAGGTAGTCGAGCGGACTGCTGAGCACGGCGAAGGCCTGCCGGACGCGTCCCCAGAAGTTCAGGACGTGGCCGTGAATCCAGATTCCGAGGATGACGGCGGTGATGAGCACGGCGGCGATGAGGAGCTGGGCCGCGAGTGGGTTCTCGAGCAGCCAGCCGAACTCGAAGCTCCGCAGCCTCGGAAGCTCGCGGAGCCCGGGGAGCTCGTCCTGCGTTACGACGGCCCAGGTGAGGAGCGTCGAGGCGGCGGTGACGTCGAAGATCGAGAGCACGAGCGTGCTCGAGACCACCGTCGTGTATGTGCTGTCCGGGATCGCTCGGTGAGCAAGCACGATGCGAACGGCGTCTCCGGCACGCATCGGAATGAGGGCGTTCACGCCGACGCCCGCGAGGTAGGCAGCGAAGATTCGCGGTCGCTTGACGCTCGTCGTCGGATACGCGGCCGCGAGCACGTTTCGCCAGGCCATGCTCGTGCAGGTGAGCTTCGCGAGCTGCGCGAGCACCGCGAAGAAGACAGGTAGGAAGTCGACCGCAGCGAGCTGGTCGAAGAAGGCGTCGATCCCGTCGAGGACGCGGCTCACCGCGCTCCCTCCTTTGCGGAGCTAGCCGACTAGCTCTTCCCGTTCCCGCGACCGTCGCCGTCCGGCGCGAGGTACGGGTAGCGGTAGTCCGTCGGCGGCAGGAACGTCTCCTTGACCGTGCGCAGCGACACCCAGCGAATGAGGTTCCACATCGAGCCGGCCTTGTCGTTCGTGCCGCTCGCGCGAGAGCCACCGAACGGCTGCTGCCCGACGACCGCGCCGGTCGGCTTGTCGTTCACGTAGAAGTTTCCAGCCGAGTACTGGAGCGCGTCGTGTGCCTGCTCGATCGCCGACCGCTCGGTCGCGAAGACCGCGCCCGTGAGCGCGTACGGAGCCGTCTCGTCCACGAGCCGCAGAGTGTCGTCCCAGCGCTTCTCGTCGTAGACATACGCCGTCACGATCGGGCCGAAGAGCTCGTCGCGGAGGAGGCGAAAGTCGCTGTCCTCGGTCGAGATCACGGTGGGTTCGACGAAGTACCCCTCCGAGTCGTCCGTCGAGCCTCCGGTAAGGATCTCGGCGCCCGACGAGCGAGCCTCCTCGATCGCCTTCTTGTGCGTCTTGAACGCCGAGGCGTCGATGACCGCGCCCATGAAGTTCTCGAAGTCCGCCGGATCGCCCATCTTGATCGAGCCGACGTCCTCCACTAGGCGATCGCGCACCTCCGCCCACAGGTTCGAGGGCACGTAGACGCGCGAAGCCGCGGAGCACTTCTGGCCCTGGTACTCGAACGATCCGCGCACGACCGCTGTTGCGACCGCCTCGGCGTCGGCGGAAGGATGCGCGAGGATGAAGTCCTTGCCGCCGGTCTCGCCGACGATGCGCGGGTAGTTTCGGTAGTTGCCGACATTGCGGCCAACCATCTCCCACATGCCGTTGAAGACCCCGGTCGAGCCGGTGAAGTGGATGCCCGCGAGCTCCGGGCTCGCGAGGGCGGCATCGCCGATCGTGGCGCCCGACCCGTACACGAGATTGATCACTCCGTCCGGCAAACCGGCCTCCTGCATGATCCGCATCAGGTAGTAGGCGGAGAGCGCTGCGGTCGACGCCGGCTTCCAGAGGACGGTGTTGCCCATCAGTGCGGGCGAGCTCGACAGATTCCCGCCGATGCACGTGAAGTTGAAGGGGCTGACCGCGAGGACGAAGCCCTCGAGCGGTCGATACTCCAGCCGGTTCCACGTCCCGGTCGGCGAGTACGGCTGCTCGGAGTAGATACGCGGGATGTAGTTGGCGTTGTAGCGCCAGAAGTCGATCATCTCCGCGACAGCGTCGATCTCCGCCTGGTGCGCCGTCTTCGACTGGTTGAGCATCGTGGCGGCGTTCAGCGTCGTGCGCCACGGGCCCGCGAGCAGCTCGGCCGCGCGAAGGAAGACAGCCGCCCGCTCGTGCCACGGCGTGCGCGACCACTCCGCATGAGCGGTCCGGGCAGCATCGACCGCCTGCTGGACGTGCTCCGGGCCCCCCTTGCTGACGTCGGCGAGGACGTGGGTCTTGCGATGCGGCATGACCGACTCGAATGTCTCGTCCGTATGGACGTCCTTGCCGCCGATCACCATCGGGATGCTGATGCGCTCGTGCTCCATCTCGCGCAGCCGCGCCTGGAGTGCGGCGCGCTCCGGGGTGCCGGGTGCGTAGGAGTTGATCGGCTCGTTGACCGGCGGCGGCGGCGTGAAGATTCCGTGGGAGCTCATGCGCTCGATTGTAAAGTCGGACGGCGGTGCGGGCGGTACGAACGTGGTATGAGGTGGACGGCTGGGGCGAGGGCCAGCTCTGGACCGCGCCGAACGCGGTGCTTGCCCACGACTTCGAGTTCGGAGCCGGGCCGCGCGTCCGTCCGGCTTCCGCTGGCCCAGCTTCTTCTGGCCCCGCTTCTTCGAGCCCCGTTTCTTCTAGCCCGGCTTCTTCTGGCGCAGCCCGGGCCGGCGCAGATTCCTTCCGCGCAGCCTCCCCCATGGGGGGAACGAAGCCCCCTTCCGGCACCGTAGCTCTGAATCGCGCACAGGTGGATCACGACTTTGCGCCGATACGGCGCCAAAGCCCCGATGGGGTTGCGCTCGATCCGGACGACCTCGCGGAGCGCCTCGGAGCGTTTCTCGCGGGCGACGCGGTCGAGCTCGGCGACGTTCCGCTCGAGCTCGGCTCGGCAACTCCGTTCCAGCGGGACGTCACGCGAGCTTTGCGGGAAGTCCCGAGAGGCGAGGTCGTCACCTACGGCGAGCTCGCCGCCATCGCGGGGTACCGGGGAGCGCAGCGCGCGGTCGGGTCACTCTGCGCCGGAAATCGCTTCATGTTTCTCGTCCCCTGCCACCGTGTCGTCGCTGCGAGCGGGATTGGGCGCTACGGCCCGGCGGGCGTCGCCGTAAAGCGCCGTTTGCTCGCACTCGAGGGCGTCGACCTGTGAGGGCGTCGGAGGACGTGCGCGAGGAGCTCGCCCAGATCTCGCCCGAACGCGCCTGCGACCGGCACGCGGAGCTCTCCGCGCTCTTTCACTCGGCTGGAAGCCTGCACCTGCGCGGCAGCGGTGACTGGGCACTGCATCTCGACGTTGCGAGCGGCGCGGTCGCCCGCCGCGCGTTTGCGCTGCTTCGGATCGACGGGATCCGGTCGGAGCTCCGCACGTACCGTCGCCGAGCCTTCGACCGCGCGACGCGGTATCAGTTGCACCTCGAGGGCGGCGACAGGTCTCTCCAGGTGCTCGTTGCGGCAGGCGTCCTCGACGGACGGCACGCGCCACTCGAGTGTCCACCTAAGCGTGTCGTCGCACGCGCGTGTTGCCGTCGCGCGTATCTTCGCGGCGCGTTCCTCGGTGGCGGCACGCTTTCGAGCCGCCGCTCGTCCCACCTCGAGCTGCGAACTGCTTCATTGGCCGGAGCCTCGTTCCTTGTCGACGTCGCGCGTGCTGAAGGTGCTCGCGTGAGCGCGGTCGAGCGGCGCGGACAGGCCATCGCCTACGCAAAGGGCTGGGACGCGATCGAGTCGCTTCTCTCGCTCATGGGCGCCGCGGAAACGGTGCTCGCACTCGAGGAGCGCGCGGTCATCGCCGCGACGCGCGCACAGGCGAACCGCCTCGCAAATGCAGATCACGCAAACCTGGTGCGGACGAGCGACGCTGCGCAGGCCCAGCTTGCAGCCGCCGAGCGCCGCCGCGCCGAGGGCCGGCTCGACCGCCTCCCCCGTCCGTTGCAAGAAGCCGCGGAGCTGCGCCTGCGACACCCGACGAACTCGTTGCGCGAGCTCGCGGCACGCACCGATCCTCCGGCGAGCAAGGCAGCGATGCACCGTCGGCTGCGACGGATCGAAGAGCTCGGATCCGCGTAGCGGACACGGCTCGACCTCTCCGTTTACGAGGAAGCAGGCCAGGAAGCCCAGGCGGAGGCGGCGTTAGACTCGCCGCACAACTGACGAGACGGAGGGTGGGTCAATGGGGATTCGCGTCGGCATCAACGGGTTCGGCCGCATCGGCAGGAACTTCTTCCGGGCCCAGCACGCCCGCGGCTCGGATATCGAGGTCGTCGCGCTCAACGACCTCGGCGATGCGAAGACGATGGCGCATCTCCTCAAGTACGACTCCAACCTCGGGCCGTTCCCCGGAGACGTCGAGGAAGGAGAGGGGGTCCTCCGTGCGGCTGGCGAGGAGGTGCAGGTCCTCTCAGAACGCGACCCCGCCGCGCTGCCCTGGGGCGACCGCGGGGTGGATGTCGTGCTCGAGTCCACCGGGTTCTTCACCGATCGCGATGGTGCGGGGAAGCATCTGGCAGCCGGTGCGAAGAAGGTCGTGATCTCCGCGCCGGCCACCGATCCTGACATCACGATCGTCCTCGGGGTCAACGACGATGCCTACGACCCGGAATCGCACGACATCGTCTCGAACGCGTCGTGCACGACGAACTGCGTCGCCCCCATGGCCAAGGTCCTCCACGAGCTCGGAGTCATCGAGACCGGCTTCATGACGACGATCCACGCGTACACGCAGGACCAGGGTCTACAGGACATGCCGCATAGCGACCTCCGGCGGGCGCGGGCGGCCGCGATCAACCTCATCCCGACATCGACCGGCGCGGCGAAGGCAATCGGGCTCGTGCTCCCGGAGCTCCAGGGGAAGGTCGACGGGATCGCCGTCCGCGCCCCGGTGGCTACGGGCTCGCTCACCGACCTCGTAGTCCTGCTCGGCCGGGAGACGAGCGTCGAGGAGGTCAACGACGCGTTCAGGGCCGCCGCAGACGGGACGCTCGACGGCATTCTCCAGTACACCGAGGATCCGATCGTCTCCACGGACATCAACGAGTCCCCGTACTCGTGCATCTACGACAGCCAGCTCACGATGGTGCAGGGCGCCTCCGTGAAGGTCTTCGGCTGGTACGACAACGAATGGGGCTACTCGTGCCGGCTGGTCGACCTCATCGGCAGGCTTCTGCCGTGAAGGCCTCGAGATCCACGACGGGCTCCTGGTGCCGGGACAGGAGTGACTAAGCCGCGCTCCGTCCGCGAAGCGGACGTTGCCGGGTTGCGAGTCCTCGTGCGCGCAGACCTCAACGTTCCGCTCGAGGACGGTGAGGTTGCAGACGACACTCGGATTCGCGCCGCGTTGCCGACGCTCGAGCTGCTTCTCGAGCGAGACGTCGCCGAGGTCGCGGTCTGCTCGCATCTCGGCCGGCCGAACGGCGAGGACCCTGCGTTTCGCATGGAGCCAGTCGCCGCACGTCTCCGCGAGCTGCTGCCGCATGATCGCCTCGAGGTGCTCGAGAACACGCGCTTCGACCCAGGCGAGACGGAGAACGATCTCGAGAGCGCCCAGCGTCTTGCTGATGGCCGCGATCTGTTCGTGAACGACGCCTTCGGCTCGGCGCATCGCGCGCATGCGTCGACCGTCGGCGTCGCGAAGCTGCTCCCCGCCTATGCAGGACTCCTGCTCGAGCGGGAGCTCGAGATGCTCGGGCGCTTGCTGGGCGAGGTCGACCGTCCGTTCGTCCTCGTGGCGGGCGGCGCGAAGGTCGAGGACAAGCTCGGCGTGCTCGCGAAGCTCGGCGCTCGCGCCGACGCCGTCCTCGTGGGAGGAAAGATGGCCGAAGAGCTGCGCGGGAGCGACTCTTTGCCGTTCGAAGCCGTTCTCCCCTCAGACGTCGTGGCCGCCTCCGCGTTCGAGGCGGATGCGGAAGTGCAGACGACTTCGTCCGACTCCGTACCCGACGGCTGGCTCGGACTCGACATCGGCCCGGAGACGAGAGAGCGCTTCGCCACCGAGATCCGTGGGGCCCGTACGGTGTTTTGGAACGGGCCGATGGGCGTGTTCGAGTGGGCGCGCTTCGCGGAGGGGACGAAAGCTGTAGCTCTAGCCGTGGCCGCCGTCGAGGGCTACACGGTCGTCGGCGGAGGCGACTCTGTTCGCGCGATCGAGGAGCTCGGTCTCGCCGAGCGGATCTCCTGGGCGTCGACCGGCGGCGGCGCCTCGCTCGAGCTGCTCGAGGGGAAGGAGCTCCCGGGCGTGGCGGCGATCCCCGCCGCGTAGCCCGGATCAGACGACAGCAGCCGCCCGCACGCCGGGAACGTGACGTGCGAGGAAGTCGAGCACCTTCGACACCTGCCGCACCCGCTCGTCCACGTCGAACGACCCGTGCCCGGTCTCGAAGACGTACACCTCGTGTGGATGATCGCGCGCCGCGAGCTTCTCGACATAGCGCATCGCCTGCCGGTACGGGCAACGGCTGTCGTTTCGGCCGATGATGAAGAGCACCGGGACGCGGACGTCGTCCGCGAAGTTGATCGCATTTCGGTCGCGCATCAGCTCTGGGACGTCCTTCGGCTCGCACCCGCCGAGGAGCGCTCGGTCGTACGCCTGTAGAAGCGGCGAGAGCTCCTCGTAACCGTCGGCGTAGTCGCCGACGGGCACACCCGCCACTCCGCAGGCCCACAGCTCCGGATGCTTGCCGAGCTCGAGGAGCGTCACGTAGCCACCCCACGAGTGACCGGCGACGACGGCGCGCCCGGGGTCGGCGATGCCACGCTCGACGAGATCGCGGAGGCCGGCGTTCACGTCTTCGAGCTCGGGACCGCCGATGTTTCCGATCAGCGTGTCGCGCCACTCGCGTCCGTATCCGATCGACCCGCGGTAGTTGACCATGCCGACGGCGAAGCCGGCGTCGACGTATGCCTGCACCTCCGGCTGCCAACGGTCGAGATCGAGCCAGGTCGGGCCACCGTGGACGAACATCAGCACCGGAAACGGGCCGCCAGAGTCGTCCGGAGTGACGAAGAAGCCGTGCACCCGCTGTCCGTCGAGATTCTCGAAGTGCCAAGACTGATACGGGCGCCCCGCAGGACCGAAACCGTCCTCGGGCGGCAGGAGCTCCGAGCCCTTGTCGTCGAAGACGAGTCGCTGGCGGTGTCCCTGCTCGTGCAGGAACCACACGCGCCCGTCGGGGCGGACGCGTGCCTTCCATACGTATCCGGGCTCGCTCGGGATCGGGTCGAGCGAGCCGGACGCGAGTTCGTAGCGGTACAGGCGAGACCTGCCCTCGAACGTGTTCTGAAGCAGCAGCGCCGACCCGTCGGGCCACCAGTCCTGCGGGGACGCGCCGCCCTCGAGCTCGAGCGCAAGGTTTGTCCGCTCACCGGTTGCGAGATCCCAGATGCCAGGGCGCTCGTCGCCTGCGAGCTCATGCTCGAACGCGAGGCGCTGGTCGCCTGCGACCGGAGACCAGCACCTTGCGTGCAGCGACATTCCCTCGTCGATCAGCTCGCCGGCTGTTTCGCCCAAGCGCGGATCGATCACCCGGAGCGCCGGGTGAATCAGGTCGCCGTGCTCGGCATGCTCCAGGCAGAGGAGTAAGCCGTCGGACGAGAGCCCGCCGCGGACGAAACCTTCCCCCTCGGCGCCACCGATCTGGACGGACTCGGACGAGCGCTGGATCTCGCGCGCCGCTGCTCCGTCCAGCGAGACGTAGATCGCGAATCCATCCCGACCGCTGATCCCGGCCACGACGATCCCGGGCGCCTGCGCGAGACCCTCGTTCCAGCCGTGCGGAACACCATCCAGGAACGGCCGCGTCTCGCCTCCGTGGAAAGGTTGCACGAGCCAGCGACCCGACTCGTCACCGGTCTCGTCCTGGAACCAGAGCACGCCCTCGCCGTCCAAGGTGGGCACCCCGTCGAGCAGTCCGACCGGATGATCCGTCACCTGGCGACGCAGTCCCGTTGCGAGGTCCCAGGCATGTACCTGCCAGACCACCGCCTCGTTCGACGTGTAGACGACGCGATCGGGCGCGTGAGGCGACCACTCGGGCAGGTAGGTCAGGCGGGCGCGAAAGCGCTGCTCCCAAGGCTCAGTCGCTCCCGCGTCGCTCATCGAGCGCGAGGCTAACAGTCGCCCTTCGCCTAAGATCGCGCGTCGTGCTGATCGCCGGCAACTGGAAGATGTTCAAAGGAGCGCACGAGGCGCGGCAGTTCGCGACGACCATCCGGCATCTGCCCGAGCGGATGGCCGGCGTCGACGTCGTCGTCTGCCCGCCGTGGACGTCGCTCGAAGCGACGATCGCGGGTCTCGGGAAGAGTGCAGTGCGCGTCTATGCGCAAAACGTCCATTGGGAACTCGAAGGCCCATTCACGGGCGAGGCGTCGGCACCGATGTTGCTCGAGCTCGGGGTGACGGGAGCCCTCGTCGGCCACTCGGAGCGGCGGCAGTACTTCGGCGAAACGGACGAGACGGTCCGGCTCCGCGCCGAGAGCGCGCTCGAAGCCGGGCTCGCAGTGATCGCCTGCGTCGGCGAGACGGCAGACGAGCGACAAGCCGGCGAGATGCAGCAGGTCCTCGAGCGCCAGGTCTCGGTGCTCCCGCGCCATGAGCGGCTCGTCATCGCCTATGAGCCCGTGTGGGCGATCGGCACCGGGCTGACGGCCACGCCCGACCTCGCGCAGGAGGCCCACTCGTTCGTCAGATCCCTGCACGACGCGCCCGTGCTCTACGGCGGTTCCGTCAAGCCCGAGAACGCCGCGGGACTTCTTGCCCAGCCCGACGTGGACGGCGCGCTCGTCGGCGGCGCATCCCTCGATGCGCTCGACTTCGAGGCGATCTGCCAGGCCGCAGCGCAAGCCGCGTGACGTTTCCTCTCTGCGCCCTCGTCATTCTGGACGGCTGGGGGATCGCGCCGCCGGGCCCGGGTAACGCGGTCGAGCTCGCCGCCACACCCGTCTTCGACGGGCTCTGGGCGCGCTATCCACATACGACACTCGCGGCATCGGGGGCCGCTGTCGGGCTCCCCGACGGCCAGATGGGCAACTCGGAGGTCGGGCACCTGACCATCGGCTCGGGCCGGATCCTCTTCCAAGACCTCGTTCGGGTGAGCAAGTCGATCGTCGAAGGCTCGTTCTTCGAGAACGAGGCGCTCGTCGGCGCGTTTCGGCGTGCGGCGGCACGAGGCGGCGACGTACACCTCCTCGGCCTCGTCTCGTACGGTGGAGTTCACTCGCACATCGACCACCTGCGAGCGCTGCTCGAGCTCGCCGAGCGCGAAGGGATGGCCGATCGCACCTGGATCCACGCGTTCACCGACGGTCGCGACGTCTCTCCCCATGCCGCCGTGAACGATCTTGCCGAGCTCCCGGCTGGCCGCATAGCGACGATCAGCGGACGCTACTACGCCATGGACCGCGACGCGCGTTGGGAGAGGACAGATCTCGCGCACCGAGCGATCTCCCTCGGTGCTGCGCCGATCGTGAAGAGTCCGGTCGCTGCCGTGCGCGAGAGCTACGACCGCGGGATCACGGACGAGTTCGTGGCGCCCGTCATTCTCGAGGGGCGTCCTCGCCTACGTCCGCCGGACGCAGCCATCTTCTTCAACTTCCGGCCAGATCGCGCGCGGCAGCTCTCGGAGCGGCTGCTCGAGGCAGGGGTCGACCTGACGACGATGACGCGTTATCGGCCGGACTTCACGTGTCCTGTGGCGTTTGAGGAGCAGCTCGTCGCCAACACGCTCGCGGAGACGCTCGCGGCGAGCGGGGCGCGCCAGCTGCACGTCGCGGAGACGGAGAAGTACGCGCATGTGACGTACTTCTTCAATGGTGGGGTGGAGGCGGAGTGGGAGGGTGAGACGCGCATCCTGGTTCCCTCCCCGCGGGACGTTCCGAGTTACGACCTGAAGCCCGAGATGTCGGCTTTCGAGGTGGCCGGGCGGTTCGCGGCTGTTATCGGCGGCGGCTATCGCTTCGCGGTGATCAACTTCGCGAATCCGGACATGGTCGGGCACACGGGCTCGATTCCTGCGGTCGTCGCGGCGGTGGAGGCCGCAGACCGTTGTCTCCGGATGGTGGTCGAGGCGGTCCACGATGCGGGCGGCATCTGTCTCGTGACCGCCGACCACGGGAACGCGGAGGTCATGCTCGAGGCTGACGGCGTGAGCCCGCACACGGCCCACACCACGAACCCGGTGCCGCTGATCGTGACCGCCGACGGTCTTGAGCTGCGCTCTGGAGGCGAGCTCCAGGACCTCGCGCCGACGGTGCTCGATCTGCTCGGGCTCTCCGTTCCTCCCGAGATGACGGGCTTAGCGATCGCAACCAGCGCGTAACGTTTCGCCACAAACTCCTCAATAACCCGCTTCTATACTCCGCGGGCCGTGCCGCTCCCACAGCCCGATCCCGGTGTCCTGCGCAAGGCGCAGCGCGGGGACGAGCGGGCCTTCTCGATCATCGTCAGGACGTACGAGCAGCCGGTCTACAACTACGTGGTGCGGCTCACGGGCGACCGCGTGCTCTCGGAAGATCTGACGCAGGAGGTCTTCCTGCGCGTCTTTCAGGGGCTGCCGAGCTTCTCGCTGCGGTCACGGTTCACGACCTGGCTCTTTCAGGTCACGAAGAACCGCGTGCTCGACGAGTTGCGGGCACTGGAGCGGAGGCCGCGGGCCCTCGTCGGACTCGACGACATTCCCCCGCTCGAGGTCGTGGATGCGCCCGTCGAGCGCACCGAGACGATCGACGCGGGGTGGCGGGCGGTCGCGGCGCTGAACCCGGATCTGAAGATGGCGCTGCTCCTGCGCGACATCGTCGGTCTTTCGTACGCGGAAATCGCCGAGACGCTCGAGATCACGCTCGCGACCGTCAAGTGGCGCATCTACAAGGCACGCGAGGAAGTTCAGCTTGCTCTCCAGCGCGAGGGCATCACCGCGTCGACCTCGACCTCGACCTCGACGTCGGCGCCCGTGCACGCCGAGCACGCGTAGCGGCGCTTCGCAAGCGCGGACCACTAGCTGCGCCGGGCCGCGCCTAGGATGAATGCGTGGCGAAAGTTCGGGTCGATTCGTTGTCCCGCCTCGAGGCGGCGCTTGCCGAGATCGCCGAGATCGACGTCGCGCTCGAGCGGCCAGGCGATCCCGAGCACGGCGACTACGCGACGAACGTCGCCCTCCGGCTCGCGGGCGGGCGCCGCCAGCCTCCACTCGAGATCGCCGGACAGATTGCGGTAGCGGCGCAGGAAACCGGTCTCGTGGAGCGGGCGGAGACCGCAGCGCCGGGCTTCGTCAATCTCCGCGTGTCGGACGCATGGCTGGCGGAAGCGCTCGGCGAGATCGTCGCCGCCGGCGACGCGTTTGGAGCCGGCTCGGCCGCCCCCGCCGAGCGAATCCAGATCGAGGCCGTCTCGGCGAATCCCACGGGGCCGCTCACGGTCGCGCACGGCCGGAACGCGGCCTACGGGGACTCCATCGCGCGCCTGCTGAGCTTTGCCGGGCACACCGTGGAGCGGGAGTTCTACTACAACGACGCGGGCGCCCAGATGGATCGCTTTCGCGCGTCTGTCGAGGCGCTCCGGCGTCACGAGGCGCCGCCCGAGGACGGCTACCACGGCGACTATCTGGGCGAGCTGGCGGCACTTCCGGGCGACCCCGTACCGGTGATGCTCGAGCGGATCGAAGCGACACTCGAGCGCTTCCGCGTCCACTTCGAGAGCTGGGAGCGCCAGAGCGAGGTCGAGACGGAGATTCCGGAGACGATCTCCCTCCTCGACACCTACGAGGAGGATGGGGCGGTCTGGGCCCGGACGAGCGCGCACGGGGACGACAAAGATCGCGTGCTCATCCGCTCCGACGGCACGCCCACGTACTTCGCCGCCGACGCGCCGTACGTACGCCGGAAGTACGCGAAGGGCTTCGAGCGGATCATCTATGTACTCGGGGCGGATCATCACGGCTACGTGAGCCGTCTTCAGGCGTTGGCGGAGATGCTCGGGCATCGGCGCGACTCGCTCGAGGTGCTCATCTACCAGCTCGTCAACCTCGTCGAACGTGGCGAGGCGAAGAAGATGTCGAAACGTCGCGGCGACGTCGTGTTTCTCGACGAGCTCGTGGACGCGATCGGCGTGGACGCCGCACGTTGGTACCTCGTCACGCGCGGGCACGACCAGGCGATGGACATCGACGTCGACCTTGCCGCCGAGCGCTCGCAGAAGAACCCTGTCTACTACGTCCAGTACGCGCACGCGCGCATCGCGGGAATCTTGAGAAACGCGGAGACCGAAGGGAGCCTGGCGGCTCAGAGCCACGAGGTCGATCCTGCCGGCCCGCTCGAGACGGAGGAGCGCGAGCTCGTGAAGCGGCTGCTCGAG
>JACCVK010000091.1 GCA_013698195.1 Actinomycetota bacterium
GCGTCGGTGCGAACGGCGATCTGACCTTTCCGCACCGTCCCGCGCGCGACCCACCAGATCGCGCCGTCCGAGTACCGCTTCTGCCTCAGAGACGTCGGCTCACGGAATGTGGCGCGAATACGCACGATGACACGGCTCCCCGTGCGGCAGTCGTACCTGTCCGCGAGCGGGCTCGCGTCGAAGCCGGAGAGCCCGCGCCGCGAGAACGGGCTGCGCGTTCCGATGGTTCGACACTTCTTTCCTGCGACGAACGACATGCGCTCGGCGGGCGCCGGGAAACCCGGCTCCAGCGGCGCGAGCGGATTGCCTGCAGCGACGTATCCGATTCCGGACGTCGGCTCGCCGACGCTGGCGTCCGCAAGGAACTTCCATTTCGACGCATCTCCGAGCAACCTCGTCCCCGTCCGGGCCGACACCTCGATGCCGCGAACTCCGGCGAACAGGTTGACCGAGCAGTTGAGGGTTCGGTCGATGACCAATGAAGCGGAGCCACGGCCGCGGGTGGGAGCAGCCAGAGAGACGAGCGCCAGTCCGACCATGCTGCCGAGGACGAGCGCGCGGCGCATCAGTCGGGGAAGCAGCTCGGTGCGACGAAGAGGCGCGACTTCCCGGACTCGAAGACCTCGGCGTACGAGAGCGTCTTGCCGGACTGCGTTGCGACAACCAGCTTCGCCGACTTGACGGGGACCGTGGTTCGCAGGAACCCGCGATAGGAGTTCAGTGCGGTCTTAGTCTCAACCACTGCGCGCACCCGCACGACGACGCGGCGCCCTCCGGCGCAATCCCACTGGTCGTCGAACGGGCCAACGGCGCCGCCACTCAAGCCCTTCTTCGTGAGCGGAATCCGCTTCGAGCTCGTCCGGCACTGCCGCCGGCTCACGGCGATCGTGCCCCAGCTCCGCATCGGGAACGTGATCCCGACCAGCGTCGAGACGACCGTGGCCTCGGCCGACGGCGCCCCAGCCGTCACCCACACGAGACTGTCGTCGACAGCCGTCGCAGCCGATCCGGAGATCGTCGTCCTGATTGCCGCGAACGCAGGGCTGTCCCAGCTCGAGCCACGGCGCCCGCTGCCCGCGCGCGCGAGAGTGTCGATCTGGCGAACGCCGCCGACGAGAGCCGGGACGCACGTCACCGTACGGTCGATTACGCCGGGCGCGGACGTCGACGCCGCGGACGCCGGTTTACTGGCCGGCTCGGCCGCGCGCGACGTGCGCCGAATGACGACGCCGGCGAGCTGCCGGTGCGCCTGCGCGAGGAGGGAAGCAGACGGCTCCGGCGTTCCGAAGTAGATGTGCACGTTGACGTAGTGGTGCTTGAACATGCCGCGAATCTCGTACTGGCCGAGCGGTTGCTCAGGGCGAAGTTGGGTGCCGTACTGGATATACGGCGTCGCGTCGCGGATCCCGAGCGGAAGCTCGAGCTCGGGCACCGTCTGGGCACCGAAGATCACCGGCTGATTCGGTCGCGTGAAGCTCGCGACGATCACGATTCCGTCCGACGGCAGCTTGAGCAGCGTCGCGTATGGCAGCCCCGACGGATCGGCGGCACCCGCGACCTGATCCTCGCGATCGAGCGCCACGTTCGCGGCGACCGCCACCGTCTGAAAGAGCTCCCCACTCTCTCCGCCCGTCTGGAAGGCGAACCACCCAGGCTCCGGCAGGAAGCCGAGCCCGATCGGGCCGCGGGACGCGGTTCCACTCGGCGCAACGAGTGCGCCGATGCCGACCGCGAGCGCCACGGCGACGACGACGGCCCCGAGAAGCACAGCCTTCCGCACCAGGCGCGGGCGCCTACGCCGTGCGGCGGCGAGCGCCAGCTCTCGCGCCTGTGCGGTCGAGTCCCCGTCAGGGCGCGGTAGCGTCTCGCGAGCCTCGCCGAGGAGTCGCTCGAGCTCCCTCTCAGACGACATGCTGCTCCTCGAGCACGGCGCGAAGCTCGTCCTTCGCACGCGCGAGGCGGGACGCCACCGTTCCCACAGGGAGACCGAGCACGCCCGCGATCTCGTCGAGCGGCAGGTCGAGCCAGTAGTGCAGCACGATGACGACGCGCTTGCCGGCGCCGAGCGCGGCGACCGAGTCGGCGACCGCCCAGAGGCGGAGATCCTCGTCTGCCTGCTCGCCTATCTCCCACGTGTGAAAGGTCGTCTCCTCGTCGTGCAGGACCTCGACCCGCCGTCGGCGTCGCAGCTGGTCGACCGCCCGATTGATCGCAATCCGCTTCAGCCACGGCCCGAACGGCCGTGTCTCGTCGAAGCGCTCGAGCGCGGAGAACGCCTTCTCGATCGCCTCCTGCGCGGCGTCGTCGGCGAGCCCGCGGTCGGCCGTCACCGCATAGGCAGAGCGCCACGCGTGGGGCCAGTAGCGCTCAAACAGGACTTCGACAGCCTCGTCCGAGCCCTTGCGGGCAAGGACGATCAACTCCGTGTCCGGACGACGTCGCACCTGCTGCCTCCTCTACGTTCGCAGCCTGCCCGATCTATCCATGTGCCGCCTTATCTGCTCGTGCGACTGTGCGCCGACGGGTACGACGAGCCGCGACGGCGGCCCTTCCCAAAACGCTAACCCGAGTTAGTATCCGGCTACGGTGGGCTAGCACCGACGGAGGGGCTGATCCGTCGCACGGGGAACGCGCGTAGGCGCCGAGCTCTGCTCGGGTCCCTGCGTACGCGCCGGTGATTCAGGTCGTGTACCGAAGGTGGGAGGTGACGTTTCATGCAAGAGCAGGTGTCTCTCAAGAGGACCGTCATCGTCCGCTTCCCCGACGGGCAAACGCAATACTGGCTAACGGACAAGGCATTCTCGGAAGGGGACGCGATCACGCAGAACGGAGGCAGCTGGATCGTGTCCGAGGTGCTCGATTCCGGGCGCATCGATACCCACACAACGGTGACGCTCCGCTTGGCCGATAGCTAGGGCTCCGCTCCTATCCGATCGTTCGACCTTCTCTCCCGCGGGAAGCATTTCAGCGGACCGAGAGATCTCGGTCGGACTACGGACCGGGAGGCACGGTGGCTGAACTCACAAAGCTCGAGACGAAGCTGGCAGAAGTCACGGGCTTGGCCATGGCCGCACAGGCGGCGACGGAGAAGGTGATGACGCTCGCGAGGCAAGAAAGTCCGACGCTCATCTCGCGACTCGAGCAGATGAATCAAGAAGCGGCCGAGACAGAGCGCCGCTGCACGCAGCTCGCGGACAGCATGGAGGGCAAGAAAACCGCAATTCTCGAGGAAGCGCGCGCCACGAAGAGCAAGGCGGCGAGATGATGAAGACGTATCTCGACGAGGACGCGGACGCGCTCGATGGCTTCGAGTTCCTCACCATGGCCGAGGCGGGAGAGGTCGGCCATTGGTCTGTCCTGAAGACCCTGAATCAGACCGCTAACTCTTCGGAGATTGGCGATCTCGTGGAGTGGGCGCTGCCGATCCAGGAACGCCACTACGCCGGCGTGACGCAGACGTCGCTCGAGCTCGCATCCGAGGAAGATCCCAACGAGCCGGCCTGAAGGTCGGACCGAAAGGAGGCTAGCTATGGCAGACCCAGCACCTATCGGAAGCGACGTCTCCGCCGGGACGTACCGCTGTACCAATTGCGGCTACGAGCTCGGCGTCCAGTCCGCTTCGTCGCTACCGCCGTGCCCGAAGTGCGACGGCCCTAACGCGTGGGCGGCCGTCACGGGCGGCGATAGCCCCAAGGATCCGTACCCGGATCGGAACTCGTAGCTCCCGTCCCGTAGGAGGTGTCCGACTGAGTTTCGGACACCAACCTCAAGACGGCCGTCCCGATGGCCGGGAGACGTTGTAGCGCGTCTCTCGGCTTCCGGGCCGCCATTGCTCACCTCGCCGCTCGAGCGCACGTCGACCGCGAGGTTTCGGCTCAGACTGCGAGCGGTAAGGAGACCGCGTGGCAAACGATCGATTGCTCGCCATCTACCTCAACGACCACCTGGGTGGCTCGGCAGTGGCCATTCAGCGTTGCCGCTACTCGGCCGAACGGTCGCGCGGCAGCGCTCTCGGCGAGTTCCTGTTGCGTCTCTCACGCGACATCGAAGAGGACAGGGAGACGCTCCTGCGCGTGCTGGGGTGCATAGGGGCAAAGCCGTCGTCCGCGAAGCAAGCGATCGGGCGGATCGCGGAGCGCCTAGGACGATTGAAGCCGAACGGCCAGCTGACTGGCGTGTCGCCGCTGACGCCCCTAGTCGAGCTGGAGTTTCTCTCTCTCGGCGTCGAAGGAAAGTGTCGGTTGTGGGTGGGGCTCAGAGAGCTTGGAGATTCTCGGCTGGCGGAGTTCGACTTTGATGCGCTCGCCGAGAGGGCGGTCGAGCAGCGTGAGGGAATCGAAGCTCAGCGCCTCGCTGCCGTGCGAGCCGCATTTCGCTGACCGCGGGGAAGGTGCCGGGCGCGGTGCCGGCCATGGCGACGCCTCGCCTCACGTATCCGCTCATCCCAGAGCCGCCTGAGTTCCCGGACCTCGCCCTCATCGAGGCTGGGCCAACGACGGAACAGGGCGGTGATCCGATGTTCTCGTTCTCGCCCTGCCCGGTCGACGCGCTTTTCAGAGCCACTGCGACTCTTTGAGGAAGCCTGGTTCTGAATCGTCTGGATCACGCGCGTCCCACCTCGTGCCTGATTGGGATCTCAAGACTCGGTTTTCAAAGTCTTCCCGGCAAGAGACGGCCGCAAACGCGAATGATGGCGTTGGCGATCCCAGGCGGCCAGGAAGGGAGCGTTTCGGGTCACGTCGAGCGCAACGGCGGGGAAGCTGCTCGCGTTTCCCCAAACGCCGAGTCAGGCGCGCCCCGGCGCGAAGCTCGCTCGGCCACACGGGTTCAGATGGGCCCGCCTGGACTCGAACCAGGGACCAACCGATTATGAGTCGGCTGCTCTAACCAGCTGAGCTACGGGCCCTCAGGAGACGCAGCGTACCGCGGCGCCGGACGCCAGTTCCACGACGGCGCGAACGTCGCTCTTGTCAGAATGTGATTCGCCCGTGGAGACTTTTCAGTACGAAGCACACCTGCGCACCGCCGGCGGGCTGACCGTCACGGACGTCACGGACGAGGTTCAGGAGGCCGTCAACCAAAGCGGCATCCGGGACGGCATCTGCTGCGTTTACTCCCCGCACACGACGTGCTCCGTGCGGGTCAACGAGTGGGAGCGCGGCTTCCTCGAAGACTTCGCCGTGCTGCTACGGCGACTCGTTCCGAGCGAGCACTACTACGCGCATGACGACTGGGATCGCCGCACTGAGAACGTCTGCGCCGAAGACATGGAGGCTTCGAACGGTCACGCGCACTGCATGTCGATGCTCCTCGGACCGGCAGGTGAGTCGATCCCCGTCCGCGGTGGCGAGCTCCAGCTCGGCCAATGGCAGCGAGTTCTGTTCCTCGAGCTCGACCGGGAACGAGATCGCCGTTGGACCGTTCAGGTCGTCGGCGTCTGACGTCCGGCTCTACTCGGGTGTGACGTACGCGGCCGTCAGGCCGCCGTCCACGACGAACGTGGCGCCGTTGACGAACGACGACTCGTCGCTGGCGAGAAAGAGCGCCGCGTTCACGATCTCACGCGGCTTACCGAGACGGCCGGTCGGCCAGTGGACCTGGCGCCGTTCGAACGCGGCCTGATCGCCCCCGTAGATCGCGAGCAGGAGCGGCGTCTCTACAGGCCCGGGGCAGAGCGCGTTGCCCCGCACCCCCTGGCGCGCGAACTGTACGGCGAGCTCGCGGCTCATCGAGAGCACCGCGCCCTTCGACGCCGTGTAGGAGATCTGCGAGGTCGCAGCGCCGAGCAGCGCCACGAAGGACGCGACGTTGATCACGGATCCTCCTCCCCGCTCGAGCACGCGTGGAATCCCGTGCTTGCAGCAAAGGAACACGCCCTTCGTGTTGACGTCTTGAACGCGCTCCCAGGCCTCGACCGACGTGTCGAGCACCGAGGCGTCGTCTCCGGGCGAGATTCCCGCGTTGTTGTAGAGGACATCGACGCCGCCGAAGCGCTTCACCGTAGTCTCGTACATCTCCCGCACCTCGTCCTCGTCGGCGACGTTCACGCGCACGGCGAAGGCATCGCCCGAGCAGAGCGACACGGTCTCCTCAGCGGCCGCGAGATCGACGTCCGCGACGCAAACCTGCGCGCCCTCGGCGGTGAAGACGACGGCCGCCTCGCGCCCCATGCCGCCTCCAGCCCCCGTGATGACGCAGACTTTCCCGCCGAGTCGATCGCCCATGCTCACTCCTCCGTCGAGATGAAGACGCTCTTGAGCTCCGAATAGCCGTCGAGCGCCTCGAGGCCGAGCTCGCGTCCGAAGCCGGACTGCTTGAAGCCGCCGAATGGCGTCTGCACGCGGACCGACGTGTTCGCATTCACGGAGAGCACGCCCGCCTCGATCGCGCGGGTCACGCGCAGCGCACGCGAGACGTCACGCGTCCAGATCGACCCGGAGAGCCCGAAGGGCGTGTCGTTGGCGATGCGGATCGCATCCGCTTCGTCCTCGAACGGGATCACGGCGGCGACGGGGCCGAAGACCTCCTCCTGCGCGACCCGGTCGTCGTTCGACGCCTCGAGGACGGTGCAGGGGAACCAGAAGCCGTTGCCCTCCGGTACGTCGCCTCGGAACGCGCTCGGCGCGCCGTCGACATACGACGAGACTTTCGCGCGATGCTCGGCCGAGATGAGCGGTCCCATCTCGGTCTGCTCGTTCGCCGGGTCGCCGACCTTGAGCGACGCCGTCGCCTCGACGAAAAGCTCCAGGAAGCGGTCGTAGGCGGATCGTTGGACGAGGATCCGGGAGCGCGCGCAGCAGTCCTGACCGGCGTTGTCGAAGACGGCATACGGCGCGGCCGCCGCCGCGCGCTCGAGGTCCGCGTCGGCGAACACGACATTGGCCGATTTCCCGCCGAGCTCGAGCGTCACACGTTTGATCGTTCCGGAGGCGCCCTGCATCACAACTCGGCCGACCTCGGTCGAGCCGGTGAACCCGACCTTGGCCACATCCGGATGCTCGACGAGCCGCTGTCCTACAACGGAACCCTTGCCGACGAGCACGCCCACGACGCCTTCCGGGATCCCCGCTTCGAGGCAGAGCTCCGCCAGGCGGAGCGCCGAAAGTGGCGTGAGCTCCGCGGGCTTGAGCACCACGGTGTTCCCGCAGGCGAGCGCCGGGCCGAGCTTCCAGCTCGCGATGTTCAGCGGAAAGTTCCACGGGACGATGAGCCCCACCACTCCGAGCGGCTCGCGGAAGGTGGCCGCCACGCCCCCCGCGACCGGGATGGTGTGTCCACGGTGCTTGTCCACGGCGCCCGCGTAGAAGTGGAAGACCTGCGCGACCATTCCGACCTCGGCGCGCGCGCCGGCGATCGGCTTACCGACGTTGCGCGACTCGATCTGCGCGAGCTCCTCGGCGTTTTCCTCGACCAGGGTGGCGAGTCGGCGCAGAAGCCCTGCCCGATCGGCGGGCGCGACGGAGCGCCAGGCCGGATAGGCAGCGCCCGCTCGGGCGACCGCTTCGTCCGCTTCGTCGACCCCGGCCTGCTCGAGCTCGGCGATCGGCTCCTCGGTTGCGGGGTTGAGGACGGTGAGGGTCACGCGGTCGAACGTTCCGCTCGTTCGGCGCGGTACGCGCTCGCCTCCGCGACGAGGGTGTCGAAGAGCGCCTCGTCCTGACCGGCCTCCGGGTGCCACTGGACGCCGACAGTGAAGCGCTTGGAAGGGTCCTCGACCCCCTCGAGCGTGCCGTCCTCGGCCCAAGCGGTCTTCACGAGCCCGTCGCCGAGGCGGCCCAGCCCTTGATGGTGGTGAGACGTCACGTCGGACCGCGTCCCGACCATCGAGGCGAGACGCGTACCGTCCTTCACCTCGACCGCGTGCTCGACGAACGTGCCGGGAGTCTGCTTGTGCACGTTGCTCCCGAGCGTCTCGGGAAGGTGCTGGACGAGATCGCCACCGCGCACGACGTTCAAGAGCTGCACGCCGCGGCACACGGCGAGTGTCGGTAGATCGCGCTCGAGTGCGGCGGTCAGCAGCGCCAGCTCACCGCGGTCGCGGCGCGCCTGCGGCGTGTCGGTCTCCGGGTGAGCATCAGCACCGTAGAGCGCCGGATCGACGTCGGCGCCACCGGAGAACACGATCCCGTCGAGCATGTCGAGCGTCTCGTCGACACCCGCCTCGCTCGGCGGTATGAGGACGGGTCGCCCGCCGGCGCGCTCGACCGCGTCCACGTAGTCGAGCGGGATGAGCGCCGCGGGCAGCTGCCAGACGCCCCAGCGGGCATCTTGCGCGTAGGTCGTGATCCCGATGACCGGCCTGCTCACCCGCTCACCGTAACCCAAGCTTTGTGGCCCAGAGCCACAAGCGCCTCAGCCCCGCTCGAAGTAGCGCATGCGCTCCCAGTCCGTCACGTTCTTGTCGAAGAGCGCCTGCTCGGTGCGCGCGTAGTTCAGGTAGTGATCGACCACCCGGTCGCCGAATGCCGCTCGCGCGACGGATCCGGACTCGAGGGCCGCAACGGCCTCATTGAGCGTCGACGGGAAGCGCTTCGCGTCCGATTCGTACGCGTTGCCCTCGAGCGCGGGCGGCAGCTCGAGCTCCGATTCGATCCCGTGCAGGCCGGCGGCGATGATCGCAGCGAACGCGAGGTACGGATTGACGTCCCCGCCCGGGATCCTCGTCTCTACCCGCTTTGCCGCACCGTGCCCGACGATGCGGAAGCCACACGTCCGGTTGTCCTCCGCCCACGCGAGCGTCGTCGGCGCCCAGCTTCCAGCCGCGTAGCGCTTGTACGAGTTGATCGTCGGCGCCAGGAAGATCGCGAGCTCCTCGAACGCGGCGATCTGTCCCGCGAGAAAGCGGTCGAAGAGGACGTCGTCGTCGGCGAACGCCGGCTCTCCGTCGCGGAAGAGCGAAGCGTGGACATGGCACGAGTTCCCAATCCAGGACTCGAACGGCTTGGCCATGAAGGTGATCGAGCAGCCGTTCGCGAACGCGATCTCCTTCGCTCCGTTCTTGTAGATCGTGTGGTTGTCGGCCATCCGCAGCGCGTCGGCGAAGCGGAAGTTGATCTCGTGCTGGCCTGGCCACGCCTCGCCCTTCGAGGTCTCGACCTTGATCCCGGCGGCGTGCATGCCGTTCCTGATCTGGCGGATCAGATCCTCGTCGTATGTGGACGCGAGGATGTGGTAGTCGAGGATGTAGGGGACCGACGGCGTCAGATCCTCGTAGCGCTGCGCCCAGGCCTCCTCGAAGGTCTCGCGGAGAAGATAGAACTCGAGCTCCGAGCCAAGCATGGGCTCGAGCCCGAGCGCAGCCGCCCGCTCGACCTGTGCCCGTAGAACCTGCCGCGGCGAGGGCTCAACCGGAGATCCGTCGTGCCAGTGGACGTCGCAGAGCACGAGCGCGGTGGCCTCGAGCCAGGGGATCCGCCTGAGCGTCGCGAGATCCGGGGCGAGCGCGAAGTCGCCGTAGCCCTGCTCCCAGCTCGCGATCTGGTACCCGGGGACGGGATCCATCTCCATGTCGAGCGCGAGTAGGTAGTTGCAGCCCTCGACCCCGTGCTCGGCCTCGATCTCCTCGACGAAGAACTCGCCGTGCAGCCGCTTTCCGAGCAGACGACCCTGCATGTCCGTGAACGCGACGACCACCGTGTCGATCTCGCCGCTCTCGATATGGCCTTTCAGCTCGTCGAAGCCAAGCACGAGCGCGATCCTATTCCGTCGGCCGCAGCTCTTGACAGGAGTGGTCCCGTAGTAGCTGAATACCCCGTCCCCAGTCGCATCAGCGACGCAAAAGGAGGGTGGCATGACCACAGGACCCGCTCCAGGCGGGTATCAGAGCTCGGAGGACGAAAAGATCCTCCACAAGCTCGGCTATGCACAAGAGCTTTTTCGCGCAATGGGTGGGTTCCAGAACTTCGCGATCAGCTTCACGATCATCTCGATCCTCGCTGGCTGCCTCACGTCCTACGTCATCGCGTTCGGTCAGGGCGGCCCGGTCGCGGTCACGTGGGGCTGGCTAGTCGTCGGGCTCATGAGCACGATCGTCGCCCTCTCGATGGCCGAGATCGCGTCCGCCTACCCGACCGCCGGCGGCCTCTACTACTGGGCCTCCAAGCTCGGGAGCCCCGGCTGGGGCTGGTTCACCGGTTGGTTCAACCTGGTCGGGCAGATCGCGGTCACCGCCGCGATCGGCTATGGGCTCGCAATCTTCTCCACCGCGCTCCTGAACTACTGGTTCGACTATCCGAACTCGAAGGGATATGTCTACCTCGCGTACGCCGTCGTACTGCTCGGGGCGCTGGTGCTGAACCTGTTCAGGATCACCGTTACCGCCATGCTGAACACGATCTCCGCGTACTGGCACATGATCGGCGTCGGTGTGATCGTCGTGATCCTCACCCTCGTCCCGGACTCGCACCGCTCGTTCAGCTTCGTCTTCACCGAGACGGTCAACGCGACCGGTTGGGGAGGCGAAGCGGCCCCGACAGGCTTCGGCAGCATCGTGTTCTGGTACGTCTTTCTCACGGGCCTCCTGATGGCCCAGTACACGATGACCGGGTACGACGCCTCGGCGCACGTGGCCGAGGAGACACACCAGGCGTCTCGCTCGGCGGCCGTCGGCATGTACATGTCGGTCGTGGCGTCGGTCGTCTTCGGCTTCATCCTGCTCGTGGCGGTGACGCGAGCACTACCGGCCGAGATCGCGGCCGTCGACCTCTACATCATCCCGACGAGCTGGGTCGCGGCGATGGGGCAGAGTTGGGGAACCTTCATCCTCTTCATCTGCTGCGTGGCGCAGTTCTTCTGCGTCACCGCGTCGACGACATCAGCGTCACGGATGCTCTTCGCGTTCTCTCGGGATCGCGCCGTTCCCGGGCATCAGCTCTGGCGACGGGTCGCGCGCAACCGCGTGCCTCACATGGCTGTCATCGCCATCGTCGTCGCCTCCGCGGCAATCATGCTTCCGACGCTCTACAACTTCTTCATCGGCTATTACGCCGGCACGGGAATCGCGGTCATCGGCCTGTACATCGCGTTCATCCTGCCGGTGATCTTGCGCTACCGGATGAAGGACTCGTTCGTGCCGGGGGCATGGTCGCTCGGCCGCCACTATCGCTGGATCGACGCGATCGCAATCGTCTGGGTCTTCTTCATCTCGGTCGTCTTCCTCATGCCGCCGTACTCGATCAGCGTGCCGTGGAAAGACGGGTTCACCTGGGAGGCCGTGAACTACGCACCGATCCTCGTCGGCGGAGCCTTGCTGCTCTTCGGCGGGTGGTGGGTGCTCTCCGCCAAGAACTGGTTCAAGGGACCCGTGCCAATGGGCACGGAGGAGGAGCTCGAGCGAATGGAAGAGGCGCGGCTCGGAAGGTTCGAGGTTCCGCCGGAGGCTGCGACCTAACGACATTCCGAACCGTCGGACTCGTGCGAGGGGCGCCCGGGGCGCCCCTCGCCATTTCAGCCTGCAAGCGCGGCGCGGAACGACGGCTCGACGGCCGTGCGCTCCAGGCGGTCGAAGTGCTCGCTCGCATATGCGACGAAGTCGAAGTCGAGCTCGGAGACCGCAACCTGCACGACCCCCCACATCGCCTCGCGGAAGTCCGACATGAAGCGCATCAGCTCCAGCGCGCGCGCATCCTCTGCGCGAAGCTCGCCGAAGTACGCTCGGAGCAGCGAGCTGCGACCCGCCCCGTCGAGCTCGTGGTTGATCGAGAAGATCGCGAGGTCGAAGAAGGGGTCGCCCATACCTGCGTACTCCCAGTCGACGATGCGGAAGCGCTCGCCGTCGTCCAGGAAGTTCGCGTTCAGGAGGTCGTTGTGGCATGGAACCGGCCGGGCCCCCGCCCGTCGCGCCTCGATCTTCTCGGACACACCGTGCGCCCACTCGTATGTGGCGGGTACCTCGCCGCCGCGATCGAGCGTCGTCTCCCGGTAGGCCTCGACCACGCGGAACGAGTCGAAGCTACCCGCGAGTGGCGATCCGTGGTGGAAGGCACGCAGGGCCTCCCCCACGCGCGCGAGCATCTCCGGCTCGCGCATGCGTTCGGGCGTCGGGATCGCGCCGTCGATGAAGCGCGTGACGAGCCAGCCCTCCGGCTCCACGAAGGCGACGACCTCGGGGCCGATCCCGAGGGCGGCCGCGGCCCGAGTGGCCTCGAGCTCGACCGAGCGGTCGATCCCGAGCAGGTTCGTGTCCTTGCCGGCGACGCGCAGCACGTATCTCTCGCCGTCCACCTCGACCCTCGCGTTGTGGTTCGTGATGCCCCCGCCAAGCGGCTCGAACCGGGCTCCCCGACCGGGCCATACGCGCTCGACCGCCCCAGCGAGCTCGCTCACGCGCGGATCCTTGCGCCGGCAGGGTCGTACAGCGGCTCCGCGGTAACCGCGCCGGGTACCCACTCGCCGAAGATCTCGACCGCGACCTCGGCGCCGACGTCGTGCTCGGCCGGCAGATAGGCGTACGCGATCGAACGCTCCACCGTGTACCCATAGCCGCCGCTCGTGACGCGCCCTACGAGCTCGTCCGCCACGCGCACGGGCTCGGAGCCCAGGGCGACGGCGCGCGGGTCGTCGAGCACCAGACAGCGGAGGCGCCTCGCGGGCGGCGCCGCGGCTGCAAGCGCGTCGCGGCCGACGAAGTCGCCTTCGTCGAGCTTCACCGCGAAGTCGAGCCCGGCCTCGAAGGGCGTGTCTTCGGGCGTGATGTCCGCGCCCCAGACCCGATAACCCTTCTCCAGCCGTAGCGAGTCGATCGCCTTGTAGCCGCCCGCGACGAGGCCGTACTCGCGACCTCGAGCCCACAGGGTGTCCCAGAGCCGTACGCCGTGCTCGGTCGCGCAGTAGAGCTCCCAACCGAGCTCGCCGACGTAGGTGACCCTCAGGGCCAGACACGCGACCGGCCCGACGGCGATCTCCTGTGCGGTCATGTACGGGAAGGCAGCGTTCGACAGATCCGCGGAAGCGAGCGGCTCGAGCAAGTCGCGCGAGCGGGGACCCCAGACGCCGAAGCACGCGAAGGCCGAGGTGCGATCGGCAACGTGCACGGAGCCATCTTCGGGGGCGTGCTGCCGTATCCACGCCAGGTCGTGCTGGCCGAAGGCCGTGCCCGTCACGACCCGGAAACGATCCTCCGCCAGCCTGGTGACCGTGAAGTCGCACTCGATGCCTCCGCGCGGATTGAGCATCTGCGTGTACGTGACCGCGCCGACGCGGCGCGCGACGCGGTTGGCGCAAAGGCCTTCGAGGAGGTCCGCTGCGCCTTCTCCCGACACCTCGATCTTCGCGAACGACGTCTCGTCGAAGATCGCGACCGCCTCGCGGCAAGCTCCATGCTCGGCGCCGACCGCGGGCGACCACAGCTTTCCGGCCCAGCCGCGCGGGCGTAGGGACTCGTCGCCGCGCTCGGCGTTCGGCTCGATCCAGTTCGCGCGCTCCCACCCGGACTTCTCGCCAAATGCCGCCCCGAGCTCCTCGAGCCGGCCGTACGCCGGTGACAGCCGCAGCGGTCGCCCTGCGCTCCGCTCGTGTCCGGGGTACTTGACGTCGTAATACGTCTCGTAGATCTCCCGTGTGCGAGCCAGCGCGTATTCGCGGGTGCGGTAGGCGGCGCCGAAGCGACGTGAGTCCATGTGCCAGACGTCGAGCGACGGCGTCCCCTCCACGATCCACTCGGCGACGAGCTTTCCCATGCCGCCCGCGCCAGCGAGGCCATGGGCGCAGAAGCCCGCCGCGACCCAGAACCCGCGCACGTCCGACGGGCCGAGGATGAACTCACCGTCGGGCGTGA
>JACCVK010000104.1 GCA_013698195.1 Actinomycetota bacterium
AACGCTTTCCGCGCCGAAACCGGACGGCCGACGCGCTGGAGGCCGACGCCGTAGAGCAAGTGCTCTCGGACACCGCCTCGCTCGGCTCGAACCCGCAGTGCCGCGAGTTGTCGGGCCGGGGCAAGCCGCGTGATCTCGCGCGGTGCGGAGAACGAGGGCACGAATGTCGGCAGTCCGCGCGGGAGGTTCGGGAAGAGCAGATTGCCGGCCAGCACGGCGTACGGCGTGTCGGGCGCCGCCTCGCCGACCGCCTGCCAGGCAGCGACCGGATCGCCGCGGTCCGCCCAGAGTCGCGCCAGCCCGAGATGGAGCTGCACGAGGCCACTCTCCGGATAGAGCTTCGCGAGCTGCTCGAGCCGGTCGTATCCGCCCGGCCAGCCGGCGAGGGCAAGGCCGACCTTCGACTCGAGAGAGTCGTGCCGCGCGAAGAGGGCGCCCGCCGCGTGCTGGTCGCCAGCAGCGTAGAGCTCCGCGCCTCGCCGGAGATCGCGCGCCTCGGCGTCCGCGCGAAAGCCGAGCGAGAGCGAGAGTGGAGGCCTCCCAGGGCGCGGTTTCGCTTCGGCTGCCGACTCGTCCGAACCATCTCCCGCGGAGACCACCGCAACCCCGACGACGGCCACAGCAGCGGCCGAGACGAGCGCGACGAGACCAAGGATGCGGGCGCGAGCAGTCACGCGGCGACGATAGCCGGGCGACGTTCTTTCCCGTATGCGCTCGAGCAGCGCTCCGAAGTGCCCTGCAGGTCTCACACGATGCTCGAGCGGGCGCGCAGGGAGCCGCCGCTATAGTTCGGAAAGTAATGGCCGGGTACCGCGACCTCCTCGCACGGGTGAAGGACGAGATCCACGAGATCTCGAGCCTGGAGGCACAGGAGCGCCACCAAAGCGAGGGCGCACCGCTCTTCGTGGACGTCCGCGAGCCGGACGAATGGGAAGAGGGGCACATCCCGGGAGCGATCTACGTCTCGCGCGGCCGGCTCGAGTCCCGTATCGAAGGGCTCGTTCCGGACAAGGCACGACCGCTGGTCGTCTACTGCTCGGCCGGCTCGCGGTCCGCGTTCGCCGCCAAAGCGCTTGGCGAGATCGGATACGAGGACGTCGTCTCGCTCGCGGGCGGCTTCACGGATTGGAAGCGGAACGGCTTCGACGTCACCATCCCGCGAGTCCTCTCCTCCGAGCAGCGCTCCCGCTACAGCCGCCATCTCCTCATCCCGGAGGTCGGCGAGGACGGGCAGCAGCGACTGCTCGACGCGCGCGTCCTCCTGATCGGTGCCGGTGGGCTTGGCTCACCGGCGTCGCTGTATCTCGCAGCCGCCGGTGTCGGCACGCTCGGAATCGTCGACGCGGACGTCGTCGACGAGTCCAACCTTCAGCGTCAGATCGTCCACTCGACCGAGCGCCTCGGCGAGCCGAAGGTCTCGTCGGCGAAGCGCACGCTCGAAGCGCTGAACCCGGACGTGCGTGTGCTGCCCTTCCAGGAACGGCTCACGTCCGAGAACGTCGACCGCATCCTCGGCGAGGGCTGGGACGTGATCGTGGACGGTGCGGACAACTTTCCGACTCGCTATCTGCTGAACGACGCATCCGTGTGGCACGGCATCCCGGTCGTGCACGGCTCGATCTTCCGCTTCGAGGGTCAGGCGCCGGTGTTCTCGCCTCACGCGGGTCCCTGCTACCGCTGCCTCTTCCCGCAACCTCCGCCTGCGGAGCTCGCGCCGAGCTGTGCCGAGGGCGGCGTCCTCGGCGTGCTGCCGGGGATCATCGGCTCGCTCCAAGCGAACGAGACGCTGAAGTTGATCCTCGAACGCGGCGACACGCTCGCCGGTCGGCTCCTCCTCTTCGACGCGCTGGGGACGACGCTCGACGAAGTGAGCGTGCGGCGGGATCCGGAGTGTCCCGTGTGCGGCGACAACCCGACGATCACGGACTACGTCGACTACGTCGAGTTCTGCAACGCGCCCGCGGTCTACGACGCATGACCCGGGTTCGCATTCCACCCATGCTTCGCTCGGACGTCGGCGGCGCGCGCGAGCTCGAGGCCGACGGCGACACCGTCGGCGACGTGATCGAGGATCTCGTCGACCGCTATCCGCCGCTCCGGTCGCAGCTCTACGAGAACGGGAGCCTCGGCTCGTTCGTCAACGTCTATCTCGGCGGCGAGGACGTACGCACGCTCGCAGGCCTCGAGACCCCCACCCGTAACGGCGCGACCGTGATCCTCCTGCCGGCGATGGCCGGTGGGCTCTAGGCTCGGAGCGGGCCTCCTCGGCCTGATCGGCTCGACGCCGCTCGTCGAGCTCGAGCGGCTGTCGCCGTCCCCGTCCGTCCACCTCTTCGCGAAGCTCGAGGGGCAGAACCCGACGGGATCGATCAAGGATCGCGTCGCGCTCGCGATGATCGACGCGGCAGAAGCGTCCGGCGAGCTCGAGCCCGGACGGCACCTGCTCGAGCCGACGAGCGGCAACACCGGCATCTCGCTGGCGCTGGTCTCGAAACTGCGGGGCTATCCGCTCACGTGCGTGTTGCCTGCCAACGTCACGGAAGAGAGACGCCGCCTGTTGCGCCTCTACGGCGCCGGGATCGTCGAGTCGCCGCCGGAGGAAGGATCGAACGGTGCCGTTCGGCTCGCGCTCGAGCTCGCCGAACGCGAGCCTTCGTACTTCATGCCCTTCCAGTACGCGAACGCGGCGAACCCGCTCGCGCACTACGAGGGGACGGGCGCGGAGATCGCAGCCGCTCTCGACCGCGTCGACGTCTTCGTCGCGGGCCTCGGCACCGGCGGGACGCTCATGGGAGCAGGCGAGCGGTTGCGCGAGACCTTCCCGGGCGTGGTCGTCGCCGCGGTCGAGCCTCTCCCGGGAGACGCGGTCATGGGTCTGCGCTCGCTCGAGGACGGCTACGTTCCGCCGATCCTCGACGTCTCGAAGCTCGACCGGAAGCTCCTTGTCTCGAACGAGGAGGCCGTGGCCGGGCTCCGGCTGCTGCTCGACCGTGAGGGATTCTTCGGCGGCGTCTCGTCCGGCGCCGTCATTCGCGCAGCACTGCGCCTCGCGGCCGAGCTCGAGGAGGGCGTCGTCGTGTGCGTCCTCGCGGACGGAGGCTGGAAGTACCTGTCGGCCGACTTCTGGGAGACGGACGACGTCGACGCCTCGATGGAGCGATCCGTCTGGTGGTAGTGCCCGCCGCCACGCGTCAAGCTCTGGCAGAGCACGCTCGCTCCGAAGCACCCAACGAGGCGTGCGGCCTGATTGTGCTCCGAGACGGAGTGGCTGAGCGTTACGTCGCGGGACGCAACGCCGCCGCCTCCCCTTATCGCTTCGAGCTCGACGTCGACCCCGAGACCTGGTTCCTCGAAGACGAAGGCCTCGAGCTCGCCGTGTTCCACTCCCACCTCTCGTCGCCGCCGCGCCCCTCGAGGACTGACGTCGTGAACGTCGGCCTCTGGGCCGGCCGGCCTTACCTCATCTACACCGTCCGCACCGACCAGCTGGCCGCCTGGCAAATCGACCGAGGCCAGATCGAGGAGCTCCCGCTCACGTGAGGGGGTCTGGCTTTAGGCCAAACCCCCCTCGAACCGCACCAGTCCTAGGCGGTGTCGTTCCTAGGCGGATTGCGGCGACTGCCTACCCGGTCACCTCGAAGCTGCCGGTCATGGAGCTCGCATGCGGGTCGCAGACGTACGTGTACGTGCCTGCTTCGAGATCGACCTCCCAGCTCACCTCGGTCACTTCCTCGACCGTCGTGCTCGTGTCGACCCCGCCGGCGCCGGTCAGGTGGAAGTTGTGCTCGGCGGCCTGGTCGTTGATCTCGATCGTGTAGCTGCCGGCTGGCAGCGTCGTCACGTCCTCCCCGTCCTCGGTCGTGAGGCTGATCTCGAAGCCGGGTCC
>JACCVK010000124.1 GCA_013698195.1 Actinomycetota bacterium
CCTCGGAGCACGCGCCGCTCGGGACCGACAACCTCGGCCGTCCGGTCTGGGATCAACTCGTCTTCGGAGCTCGGGTCAGCCTCCTCATCGGCGTGGCCGCAACGCTCATCGCCATCGTCATCGGAACCCTGGTCGGCGTCGCGGCCGGCTACCTGGGCGGCTGGATCGACCGCCTCCTCTTCAGACTCTCCGAATGGTTTCTCGTGATCCCGTTTCTCCCGCTCGCAATCGTGCTCGCCGCGATCCTGGGGCCGTCGCTCAGAAACATCATCTTTGTCATCGGGATCACCTCCTGGGCGGGCATCGCGATCCTCATTCGCGCGCAGGTGCTGACGCTCAAGCAGCGCCTCTACGTCGAGCGGAGCAGGGCGCTCGGCGCGTCGGGCCGACATGTGATGGGGAGGCACATCCTGCCGGGAGTCATGCCGCTCGTCCTCGCGAACACGACGCTGACCGTGCCGATCGCGATCCTCTCGGAGACGACGCTCTCGTTCCTCGGGCTCGGCGATCCGACGCAGGTCTCCTGGGGCAGCATGCTCGAGGACGCTTTCTCCGCCGGAGCGCTCTCGCAGGAGGCGCTCTGGTACTACGTCCCACCGGGACTCGCTGTGCTCGTCGTCGTGCTCTCGTTCACGTTCATCGGCAGGACGATCGAAGCCGTCCTGGATCCTCGTCTGCGAGGTTCTCGCTGAGCACGACGCCTTTCATCTCGATCCGCGACCTCCACGTGACCTACCGGTCGAGCGCGGGGTCGGTTCCGGCCGTACGCGGCGTATCGTTCGACCTCGCCGCCGGAGAGGTTCTCGGGCTCGCCGGGGAGTCGGGCTGTGGGAAGTCGACACTCGCTGCCGCGCTGCTGCGTCTTCTGCCGCCGGGCACGCTGGTGACGGGCGAGGTGCTGCTGGACGGTGAGGACGTCCTCACGATGCGACCGGGTCGGCTGCGTGCGGTGCGCTGGAACGACATGTCGATCGTTTTCCAGGGGGCGCTGCACTCGCTCAACCCCGTGCACTCGATTGGACGCCAGATCCGGGAAGCGATCGAGATCCACCGGCCGAAGCTCGCAAGCACGGAGCTGCGCGCCCGTCTCGGCGAGCTGCTCGAGGTCGTGGGGATTCCTGCGCGGCGGGCCTCGGACTTTCCGCACCAGCTCAGCGGAGGACAGCGCCAGCGCGTTCTCATCGCGCTCGCGCTTGCCTGCGATCCGCGCCTCCTCATCGCCGACGAGCCGACGACGGCGCTCGACGTCATGGTGCAAGCGCAGGTGCTCGACCTGCTCGCGCGGCTCCAGAGCGAGCTCGGGCTCGCGA
This sequence comes from Actinomycetota bacterium, assembly GCA_013698195.1. Lineage (GTDB taxonomy): Bacteria > Actinomycetota > Thermoleophilia > Gaiellales > Gaiellaceae > GMQP-bins7. The sequence continues at coordinate 1,311 of JACCVK010000124.1, forward strand.
TGATCTTCGTCTCCCACGACCTCTCCACGCTCTCGTACGCGTGCGAGCGGATCGCTGTCATGTATGCCGGGCGAGTGGTGGAGGAAGGGCCGAGCGCGGAGGTCTTCGGCAAGCCCGCGCACCCGTACACCGGAGCGCTCGCCGCGGCGTTTCCGATCATCGGCGACCCTACGTTCCGCATGCGCCCGTCGGGGCTGCCGGGAGATCCGCCCGATCCGCGCGACCTTCCGTCCGGCTGTCCGTTCCATCCGCGCTGCCCCGTGGCGGTGGCCGAGTGCGTGACCGCAGACGTGGAGCTCTGGCCCGCTGGAGAGAATCGGCGTGCGGCCTGCATTCATGTGCTCGAGCGCGTGGGAGTGCCGAGTTGAGCGCGGAGCCGAGTGCGGAGCCGAGTGCTGGGCGGAGCCCCGCGGTGGGCGAGCAGCGTCTCGTCGAGCTGCGCGACCTGCGCGTCGAGTTTCACGCACGCCGCGGAGAGGTTGCCCGCGCGGTCGACGGCGTCGACCTGACTGTGCGCCGGGGAGAGGTTCTCGCGCTCGTCGGAGAGTCTGGTTGCGGCAAGACGACGCTCGCGCGAACGCTGCTCGGGCTCGAGCGCCCGGCGGGCGGTGAGGTCCTCTTCGAGGGGGAGCCGATCCGGTACGACCTCGGGTATCTGCGCTCCTACCGGGGCAAGGTGCAGATGGTCTTCCAGGATCCGATGGGAGCACTCAACCCGCGCCAGACGGTGTACGAGGTGGTCGCGGAGGGACTTCGTATCCAGAAGCTGCGCGGCGACGAGGCGACGCGCGTCTCGGAGGCTCTCGGCCGAGCAGGCCTCCGGCCGCCTGAGCGGTTCCTCCAGCTCTACCCGTACGAGCTCTCGGGAGGCCAGCGGCAGCGGGTCGTGATCGCGGGTGCGATGGTCCTCCAGCCATCGCTCCTCGTCGCGGACGAGCCGGCGTCGAGCCTCGACGCTTCGGTGCGCGGCGAGATCCTGGGGCTCATGCTCGAGCTCGTGCGCGAGGAGGGCGTGACGATCCTCGTCGTCACGCACGACCTCGGCCTCGCCTGGAACATCGCCGACCGCATCGCGGTCATGTACCTCGGCCGGATCGTCGAGGAGGGGCCGGCCGAAGAGCTCCTGTCGAATCCCAAGCACCCGTACACGCGCGCGCTCCTGTCCGTCGTCCCGGAGGTCGAGGAGATGGAGCAGCAGATCCTCCAGGGCGAGGCGCCCGATCCGACGCGGATACCCGCCGGATGCCGATTTCACCCCCGCTGCCCGCTCGTTGCGTCAGGAGAGGCGGCGCAACTCGGGATCGAGGCGCGCTGCCGCACTGAGGATCTCGGTCAGCACCAGGTTGGCCCGGATCACGGAGCGGCCTGCCACGCCGTTCCCGCTAGGAACGACCGAGGAGCCCGAGTGTGAGCTCTCTCAGTCTCGCCTACTGGAGCCGACGCGGGATCGTGCGCTCGAAGCGGCGCTCCCGGCGACCGATTCCGACGACGCTGTCGCCTTCGCCAAGCTCCTCGGCGACCACGTCGACGATGACGTGATACGCGTCGGCGTCAGAGCGAAAGTCGAGTCGCGCCTCGGTCGCACAGTCGGCTTCTGGCCAGCGCACGACGAATCGGCTCGTCGCGCGCGCCCAGGCTGATCCAGGATCGACCGTCGAGACGCCCACGACGCCCTCGTAGCGCTCCTCCACCTTCGCGCCGGCCTCCGCCGCGTAGTCGGAGCCGTGGGAGATCACCGCTCTCGTCTCGCGTCCGAGAACGTCGCGCTCGATTCTCCAGATCGTCGGCGGCTGCTTTCCCGCCGGGTCCGCGGCGTGCGGATCGTCGCCCGGCGAGGACGTGAACTCGGGCGGCTCTGGGATCGGCGGGGCACCGGCCACCACCGGCAGGGCGAGCTCCACGCTCGAACGATCGAGCTCAAGAGCGCCGTCTCTCGGCGGAGGCCAGACGTTCGGCCAGTCCGCTCCGGCGAGCGAGAGGCGAATGAGGTGGCCCGGCTCGAAGAGCCAGGACGTGGCCTCGAGCTCGACCGTGATCGGCGTCGGCGTCCCGGGCTCGAGCCGCTCGGGCTCGCTCGAGGACGCACGATGCGCCAGGTTCAGCAACCCGCGGGTGACGAGCGCCGACGTGCCGTCCGGGAAGACGTCGCAGAGCTTCGCCGAGAGGAACGCGACCGGAACCGGGGACGAGATCGTCGCACGAAGAACCGCATGACCGAGGATCTCGAGCTCGTCGTCGACCGGGCCCCACTCGTATACGAGCGAGCGAGCGTCGTCCTCGCGCTGGTCGCTCGGCTGTCCCCAGGGC
>JACCVK010000156.1 GCA_013698195.1 Actinomycetota bacterium
CAGGCAGGGCCCGGCTACGGGAGCATCGCGGGACCCGGCGGCGCGCCACTCGCCCTCACCGTCGCGGCATCCGATGGACGGCCGGCTTCGCCCACCGTGCGCGTTCACGTTCGCGCCGGACTGCGCGTGCTCTTCGACGGAGTCCTGCCGCTCGGTGGGGCACCCACGCGCACCGTCACCGCGAGTGTGGTCGCGATCCAGCGCGCCGTCAGCGCACGAGGGATCGGCAGCTACTTCGACGCCCGAGGTGCAGGGACGATCGCGGGCCGAGCAGCGTTGCTCGCGCGCGGTGGATTGTCAGACCAGGCCGTCGACGAGGCCGCCACCGCAGGAGCCCGCTCGATTCTCGTGGACGGACCGCTGCCCGCGGGTGCGTACGGGCTGGCGGTACCGACAGGGGTTCCGGTCGTCGGCCTGCCGTCGGAGCTCTCCCGTGCCGTTCGCGCGCTGGACGCGGCTGGAATCCCGGTGACCGTGTCCGTCGGAGCAGTGCACGTGTCCGAGAACGTTGACGGCGGCTCGGTCGCGGCGTTTTCCTCGCGGGGGCTCGCTTTCGGGGGAGGCGCGAAGCCGGAGATCGTCGCCCCCGGGGTGTCGGTTCCGACTTCGGAGCCAGGACGAAGCGACGAGGCCGAGGTGCGCTACGGGACGATCAGCGGCACGAGCGTCTCGGCCGCCGTGGCCGCCGGAGCGGCGGCGGTTCTTGCCCAGGCGCGTCCGCGAGCAAGCGCGCTGGGCTTGCGCGGACTCCTGGTGGGCTCGGCGCGGGTCGTGGAGGACGGCTCGGCGTCGACGGCGGGGAGGCTCGATCTCCACGCCGCCGTGCAACAAGAGGTCGTGGCCGAGCCGGATGTTCTGTCTCTCGTCGTGTCCACCGGACGGGCGGCCGAGCGCAGATGGACGATCCGCGTGCGCAACCTGAGCACACGTCGCGTGCCGCTCAGGATCCGCGCGAGCAGCACGCCTGCAGGCCTCGAGCTCACCGCCCGCCGGGAGCGCCTGCTGCTCCGGCCGAACGAGGCCGGCGACGTATTGCTCGACCTGGAGATCAAGGACTTCGAGCCCGGGCGCGTTGCGACCGGGGAGCTCGAGCTCGTCGTCCGTGGCTCGCCGGTCGTTCGGGTGCCCTGGATCGTGTCGAGGCCGCCGACCGTCGATCTCCTCTCGCAGGTGTCTTTGGAGAAGACCGGCGATCGGATCACAGACGCAACCCCGGCCGTAGTGAGCTTTGTGGCGGGCACGATCGCCGAGGGAACGGATCCGGCGATTCGTCCCGTGGGCGAGCTCGAGGTCCAGCTCTGGAGAGGGCGGAAGCTCCGAGGAGTCCTCTCCCTACGCCGCGAGCTCCTGCCGGGCCGGTACACGTTCGGTCTCACGGGACGGGGGCCGCGCGGAGAGCGCCTGCGGCGCGGGGCTTACATCGTGCGGCTCGTCGCACGGCCCGAGGACGGCACGAGACAGCAGGTCGAGTCCGTGAGCTATCTCGTCCGCTAGGAGGCAGGTTTGGCGTGTGCCGCGACAGGTGTATTCTCGCGCCGTCGAGATGAGCCAGGAGGCGTTCGATGTCTGAAGCCGTAGTGGTCTCGCACCTCCGCGAGAACCCATACGAGCTCGCGAAGATACAGCTCGCACGCGTCGGTCAGGTGTTCGCGATCGATCCGAACCTGATCCGCGTCCTGTCCCAGTGCAAGAAAGCGGTCGAGGTCTCCATCCCTGTCGCCATGGACGACGGCACGATCGAGGTGTTCGCGGGCTACCGCGTGACGCACAACATCGCGCGCGGACCGTCCAAGGGCGGCATCCGCTACCACCCGAGCGTGACGAGGGACGAGGTCAAGGCCCTGTCCATGTGGATGACATGGAAGTGCGCCCTGATGGGCTTGCCCTTCGGAGGCGCCAAGGGCGGCGTCGTCTGCGACCCGAAGACCCTGACGAGCTCCGAGCTCGAGCGCATGACGCGCCGCTTCACGAGCGAGATCATCAACGACATCGGGCCGGAGCGAGACATCCCCGCGCCGGACGTCGGCACAGACGGCCGCGTCATGGCCTGGATCTTTGACACCTACTCCATGAACAAGGGCCACTCGGTGCTCGGGGTCGTAACCGGCAAGCCGCTCTCGATCGGCGGCTCGCTCGGACGCGAAGAGGCCACGGCCCGCGGCACCCTCTACTGCATCCAGGGACTGTCCGTGAAGCAGGGCAAGCGCGTAAGCGACTACACCGTGGCGATCCAGGGCTTCGGCAACGTCGGCGCGAACCTCGCGCGACTTCTGCACACCGAGGGCGCCAAGGTCGTCGCCGCCTCCGACTCGCGCGGCGGCGTCTACAACGCGATCGGCATCGACGTGCCGTCCGCCAT
>JACCVK010000157.1 GCA_013698195.1 Actinomycetota bacterium
GCCCGCAGCCGAGCACGGCGACTGCCCGGCCGGCGAGATCCTGAGTACTGGTCGCGAAGACTGCGTTGCCAAACGGCTCCTGCAGGCATGCGATCTCCGGCGGCAGCTTCGAGCGATCGTTGCGCCAGACGACCGAGGCTGGAATCGCGGCATAGTCGGCGAACCCTCCGTCGCGGTCGACGCCGAGGATGCGCGTGCTCTCGCACATGTGCGCGCGGCCGGTACGACAGTTGAAACACATTCCGCACGTGACATGGCTTTCGGCGGAGACGTATTCGCCCTCGGCGATGTCGCGGACCTCGCGCCCGATCGCGACCACCGTCCCGCAGAGCTCGTGGCCGAGCGTGAGCGGCGGCTCCACGCGCTCTGATGACCATTGATCCCAGCGGTTGATGTGGAGATCGGTCCCGCAAATGCTTGCAGCCTCGATCCGGACGAGGACCTCGTCCGGACCGGGTGTCGGGACGGGAACCTCGTCGAGGACGAGGCCCGGCTCGGACTCCCGCTTGCGGACCGCTCGCATCGTCTCCACAGCGAGACGATCTTGCCACGCGCGCCCGGGTCTCAACGTTCGACCCCTCAGCACGCGAGTCTCGCCGGTGGCGCCCGAGCGTCTTCGCGGAGGCAGCGAAGCCTCGCGGCGACCGCCAAACCGCGAGCGCGGGATGCCGAGAACACGACCACGGTCGAGGTGCCCGCATACAGCTCGAGCTGGTCGTCGCCAACGTACGCCGCCGGAAGCCCCCGAACCGTGGTGGGCTCGAGCGCGGGCGAGCCCCAAGCCGAACGTGGCGCCGTTTCTCCATACGAGCCAAGATTCCGAGCACCGCTCGGCCAGACCTGGATCTCGATCGGCGGCGCGCAGCCGCCTTCGAGCGCGGCCGGCTCGCAGTCGCCGTAGATGAACGACACGTAACGCACCGTGTCTTCTCTCCGCAAGATCGCGCCGAGCGGGTAGCCAAGGACGCTCTCGCCGGCGTAGACGAGGGGGAACTCGCTGAAGGCGCGAGCTTCCGCCAGCGTGATGCCCCCGCGCGGCGCGCCCGCGTCGCCGCCTGCCTCCCGAACGTCTTCCTGCACCGCCCCGCAGCCCGCGAGCGCCAAGCCGATCGCCGCCAGCAACACGCGAAGCGGGTTCACGAGTGGTTCACCTGGTGCAGCTCGATAAACACGGCCCATCCGTCCGAGCCCGCGTAGTCGCCGTCGCATTGTTTGAAGCTCTGCGTGTTGCCCCACCAGACCGCGCTGGTCGCGTGCCCCGCACCTGCAAAGCGGGCGCGTAGCTCGTCACGAGCCTGATCGAAGCCGCTCCCTCCCGGTCCGCTTTCGTCGACCGCATGGCCGCAGGGCGGAAACAGGACGAGGTCTTCGTGGTGGGCGGCGGCGGTCGTCGTCCAGCCAAGCGCGCCGTCGGGGTGCTGCCCGCGAAGACGGACATGGAACCGGGTGCCGTGGCCACTCGCGCGCTGTGCGTGCAGCGATTGGCACTTTCCGTGCTCGACGAAAGACTGCGACGTACCCGAGGTCGTCGTCCAGCCCAGGTGCGACTCGATCTGGCTGACCGCACGCCCCCACGTGCCCCAGCTGTGAAAGACGACGTTGATCGGGTCGACCCGGTTCTCAGTTCGTGCCGGGCAGCTCCCGTGCGTGTAGCGATCGCTCGAGTCGAGGTGGGCACGTGCAGCTCCCGCGAGGATCGGTGCGAAGGCGAGAACCACGAGTAAGCAACCGATGCGATGTCCGATGCGATCTCTCCCAGAGTGATGTCTCCCAGAGTGATGTCTGCCAGAGCGCCGAATCTCGACCTCCTCTCGCGGAATAGCCCTGTCTCGAGGCTACGTGGCGATGCGTGACGACTCTGCGCCAAATGAGTGCCAAGAGACTCGAACCTGCGTCACTGGATCGACGATCACCAACCGCGCGAAGAAGACGTTCGTCGAGCCCGGCAGCCGATCGCATCCAGGAACCCGCCGAGGTCAGTCGCGGAACTTCGTCACCGTGGGAATCTGCCTAACGCTCGGCGTAGTCACTGACGCGCGCTCAGAAGACGAGCACCGGAGTGCCGAACTCGGCAAACGCGTAGACCCGATGGGCCTCGCCGGCCGGGAGGCGTACGCAACCGTGCGACGCCGGATATCCAGGCACG
>JACCVK010000167.1 GCA_013698195.1 Actinomycetota bacterium
CGCCAACGCTCCTTCAGTCGAGCATGTCGTCGTGTGGCGGCGGCTTGGCGGCGCAGTGCCGATGACCCCTCGTCGCGATCACTGGTGGGACAAGCTCGTCGCGGAGGCTCCGGGCACCCTGCCTCCAGCCGAGCTCGAGAGCGAGGCGCCGTATCTCCTCGCGTACACGTCCGGAACGACCGGGCGCCCCAAGGGCGCCCTCCACGTGCAGGGATCGTTCTTGCTCTCGATCGCTCGCGAGGCTGCCTACCAAGCCGACCTCCGGACGGGAGACCGCGTGCTCTTCGCGACGGACATGGGTTGGATCATGGGGCCCTGGACGGTCGTGGGAGCGGGCGCAGTCGGGGCGACGGTCGTCTTCATGGAGGGCGCGCCCGACTGGCCTGCCGATCGCATCTGGAGCCTCGTCGAGTCCGAGCAGGTGACGATGCTAGGAGTGTCGCCGACACTCGTCCGAGCGCTCATCCCGAAGGGCGTCCCCGAAGCCGACCTCACCTCGCTGCGAGCGGTGACGACGACGGGGGAGCCGTGGAACCGCGGACCGTACGACTGGCTCGACGAGCACGTGTGCGGAAGCGGAAGGATCCCGATCGTCAACATCTCCGGCGGTACAGAGGTCGGCGCATGCTTCCTTTCGGTGAGCCTGATGGCACCCGCGAAACCATGCTCGCTCGGATTCCCCGCGCTCGGACAGGACATGGACGTCTTCGACGAGGGGGGAAAACCGCTCCGCGGCGAGGTCGGGGAGCTCGTCTGCAAGCGGCCGTGGCCGGGGATGACGCGCGGCATCTGGCGAGATGCGGAGCGCTACCTGGAGACCTACTGGCGCCGCTTCCCGGGTGTCTGGACGCATGGAGATTGGGCTTCGATCGACGAGGACGGGTACTGGTTCCTGCACGGACGCTCCGACGACACGCTCAACATCGCCGGCAAGCGCATCGGCCCGGCGGAGCTCGAGTCTGCGGCGGTGAATCACCCGGCCGTGGCGGAAGCGGCGGCGATCGGCGTCCCACACGAAGTGAAGGGCGAGGTCGTATGGCTTTTCTGCGTTCCCCGCGACGGTGAGGCCCCGACCGCGGACGAGGTCGCGGATGCGGTCATCGCCGAGCTCGGCAAGGCGTTCAAGCCCGAGCGCGTCGTCTTCGTCTCGGCGCTGCCGAGGACGCGTAGCGCCAAGATCGTGCGTCGCGCCGTACGTGCGAAGGCACTCGGGCAAGATCCTGGCGACATCTCGACGCTCGAAAACCCCGAGATACTGGAGGAGATCGCACATGCCGTCTGACGCGTTGGAGGGTGTCGCGCTCGTCACCGGTGGCGGACGCGGAATCGGAGCCGGAATCGCACGTGAGCTGGCCTCCGCGGGAATGCGAGTCGCGGTGACGGCGCGGTCGACCGACCAAGTCGAGGCTGTCGCGGACGAGATCGGCGGGATCGGTCTCGTCGGCGATGTCACGAAGCCCGAGGATGTCGGCCGCTGGGTCGCAGAGGCCGGCGACATCGACCTGCTCGTCGCGAACGCCGGCATCGGAGTGTGGGAAGAAACGGCGTGGGAAATCGCGATCGACGACTGGTGGCGCGTTCTCGAGGTGAACGTACTCGGCGTCCATCTCTCCTGCTCCGCGGTGATCCCCGGCATGCTCGAGCGAGGTCGCGGTCGGATCGTCATCACCGGGAGCGGCGCGTCGTACCTTCCGGGCTCGACGTCCACGGCATACACGGCGAGCAAGGCGGCTGCCTGCCGCTACGGCGAGGTGCTTGCGAGGCGGCTCGAGGGCGAGCTCCCCGTTTTTGTCATCAGCCCCGGCCTCGTACGCACGGAGATGACCGAAGGCAAGTTCCCGGACGACGCGCCCTGGACACCCCCAGAGCTCGCTCCGCAGCTCGTCCGCGTACTGGCATCCGGTCGCGCCGATGCCCTCGCGGGCCGGTACATCCACGCGGAGCACGACGACATCGAAGACCTGATCGGACGTGCGGACGAGATCGTCGAGAACGACCTGAACGCGATCCGGCTGCGTCGCTAGACGCTGACTGAACGTGCACCTAACCCGGACGGAAAAGCTCGGTCCGTACCATCAGCACGTGCCGGTCTATATCTGCCCGAACTGCAAGCGGAGGTCTGTCGACCTCGACGGCTATGAGGGCTTCACCACGCAGGCGGTGCAGTGTCGCACCTGCGGATTCGGCTTCCTCTTCCGCTTGCTGGAGGACTTCTATCCGGCTCCCGACACCGGTTTCGTGGTGTGTGACCGTGACCGGCACGTGCTTGCCGTCGGCCGCGGCGTCTTCGAGCTCACGGGATATCGCGACGACGATCTCATGGGTCGCGAGATCGCAGAGGCTCTCGGGCTCTCCGACGAGACGCCGATCGACGTCGTGCAGGAGTGGGGTGTGCGGAAGCTCGGCCAGGAGCTCGAGCTGCGAACGCGTGCGGGCATCGCGAAGCCGGTGACGGTGGACTTCTTCCCCGCATACGACGACGACGGAGGATTGCTCGTCGCATTGACGCCGCGCCAGGCCTAGCGCGGCTCGATCCAGATCTGCTTCGCGAGCGCCAGAACCTCGCCGCTCTCCGCGAAGAGAGCGGTTCCGGCAAAGAGCTTGCGACCGTCCTCGCCAAGGGGCCAGGAGGCGACGACGCAGGTCTCCCCGACCTCGGGCACCCGCGCGACTCGCGCAGTCATGCGTCCGAGGACGAGAGTACCCCGGCCTTCGGCACCCGACGCGTACGCGCCGGGGCAGTCGATCGCGGCCCACACGATCTCCGGAGCAGACTCGCCGACCTGCCAGGGCGCGGCGTAGAGCGGGTCACGACCGGCGACGGGGCCGACGTGGAGGCTCAGGCCGTCCCCTTCGGGCCGCTCGCCACAGACGAAGCACTCGCGAAACTCGGGCTCCCATTCGCGCGGCTGTCGTTCTCGAGCGGCCTCGGCAGCCTCCACCGAGACCGGATCCGGCGGCTCGAGATCGAGCACAACCGGCCGCGCCTCCGCAACGACTCCGTCACCGTCGAGGAGGAGCGCGACGTCACCCTCGACGCGCACTTCGAGCGGGCGCTCGAGGGGCGGCGGGAGACGCAGCGTGACCTCGACGGCATCGCTTCGGATGTACGTCGCGAGCCGCCCGCAGGCGTAGCCGCCGTTCGCCGAGGTGAGCGGCCCGCGAAAGCGACGAGCGAACGACTCGTGCATCGCCGAGACTCTAAATACACTAGTTTCCGACTATGAGTCTAAAACTGCCCCCGGGAGCGGCGTGAGGCTCGCGCTCGCCCAGCTCAACGCCGTTGTCGGCGACCTCGAAGGCAACCGCGAGAAGATCGTCACGTATCTCCGGCAGGCCCGGGACGAGGGCGCCGATCTGGTTCTCTTCCCCGAGCTCGCCGTCACCGGGTATCCACCCGAAGACCTGTTGCTGCGGCCGGGGTTCCTGCGCGCAGCGCGCGAGTCGCTGGACAAGATCGCGGCGGAGGCAACCGGCGTCGTCGCGTTCGTGGGCACGCCGTGGCTCGATCGCGACCTGGCGAACGCATGCGCCGTGTGCGCGGACGGCGAGATCCGCGGCGTCTACCGCAAGCACTTCCTGCCGAACTACGGCGTCTTCGACGAGCACCGCTACTTCGCGGAGGGGAGGGACCTGCTCCTGGTCCGATTCGAGGACGCGATCGTCGGACCCACTATCTGCGAGGACGTCTGGCAGCCGGGTCCACCTGCGACCGACCTTGCACTCGGTGGGGCGCAGCTCCTCGTGAACCTCTCCGCGTCCCCCTTCTATGTGGGCAAGGCCGAGGAGCGCGAGGAGATGCTCGTCACGCGCGCGCGGGACACGAGCGCCTTCGTCGCCTTCTGCAACCTCGTCGGCGGGCAGGACGAGCTCGTCTTCGACGGGCATTCGGTCGTTCTGGACGACGCGGGCGAGGTCATCGCGAGGGCTCGGGGCTTCGAGGAGCAGCTACTCGTCGTCGACGTCGAGCCGACCTTCGCGCTCGGTCGACGTCTTCGAGACGTGCGCCGGCGCGGACTCGAGCGATCCCGCGAGTCCGTGCCGAGCTTCGAGGTCCTCGACCTCGGCGCACTCCCCGCGCGAGAGCCCGCCGCAGCCCCGGAGATCGTCGGGTACGCCCCAGAGCTGGAGCAGATGCGGCTCGGGCTTGCGCTCGGTCTCCGCGACTACGTCGTGAAGAACGGGTTCGCGGACGTCGTGGTCGGCACCTCGGGCGGAATCGACTCGGCAGTGACGGCGGCGCTGTGCGTGGACGCGCTCGGTGCCGACCGGGTGCACTGCGTGTCGATGCCGTCGCGCTATTCGTCCGAGGGAACGCGCACCGATGCGAGCGCCCTCGCCGAGAACCTCGGGTGCGACTACGTCGAGATCCGTATCGAAGCAGTCGTCGAGGCCTTGAACGACACCCTTCGCGAGCCGACGAGCGGCGGCCCCGCCGGGCTCGCAGCGGAGAATCTTCAGGCCCGCGTGCGAGGGGTGCTGCTCATGGCGCTCTCGAACACGCACGGGTGGCTCGTCGTCTCGACCGGGAACAAGTCCGAGCTCGCGGTCGGCTACTCCACGCTGTACGGCGACATGGTGGGCGGATTCTCGCTGCTGCAAGACGTCTTCAAGACCGACGTGTTCCGGCTCGCGTGCTATCTGAACGAGCGGGCTGGTCGCGAGCTGGTTCCCGCGTCCACGATCGAGCGCGCACCGAGCGCGGAGTTGCGCGACGATCAGCGTGACGAGGACTCGATCCCTCCGTACGACGTGCTCGACCCGGTGCTCGAGGCGTACGTGGAGCTCGACCATTCGCGCGAGGAGCTGCTCGAGGCGTTCGACTCCGAAGTCGTCGAAAGCGTGCTCGCGCTGGTCGACAGCGCGGAGTACAAGCGCCGCCAGGCGCCACCCGGGGTGAAGCTCCGGCCGAAGGCGTTCGGCCGTGATCGTCGGACCCCGATCACGAACCGCTGGAAGGGCTGAATCCACCGTCTCAATGCGAGCTCAGCGGAGGTATTGACAGCTCCAATCGTAAGTTGTAACTTACGGTAAGTGGAGACTAACGGACATCCACTCGATGCGCTCGGCGATCCGACCCGCCGGCAGGTCTTCGAGCTGCTGCGCAGCGGCCCAAGGTCGGTCGGCGACCTGGCGGCCGACGTTCCGGTGAGCCGTCCCGCGGTCTCCCAGCACCTCCGCGTTCTCGAAGACGCGGGCCTCGTGACGCATCGGCGGAACGGGACGAGAAACCTGTACGAGCTTGACGGCGCGGGCGTGGCAGAGCTGCGCTCGTGGGTCGACGACTTCTGGAACGACGCTCTCGCCCGCTTCACGGTGGTCGTCGAGGAACAAGCAAAGAAGAGAGGAGCACCATGAACAAGACGCTCGTGATCGAAGCTGTCCGCAAGACCGTCACGGTCGACTGCTCGCTCGAAGAGGCATTCCGCGTCTTCACGGCCGAGGCGCAGAGCTGGTGGCCGACCGACACGCACTCGATCCACGGCAGCGACCTGCGCCAGGTCGTGTTCGAGGAACACGAAGGCGGCGAGCTGTACGAGATCTCGACCGACGGCGAGAAGGGACATTGGGCGACCGTCCTCGCCTGGGATCCTCCCAATCGTCTCGTCCTCGCCTGGAACATCCTCGAGCGCGATTCCGCGACGACGGAGGTCGAGGTTCGCTTTTTCCCCGAGAGCGACGGAACGCGGGTCGAGCTCGAGCATCGAGGCTGGGACTCGGTCGCGGAGGACACCGCCGAGAAGCGCGGCTCATACGACACCGGCTGGAGTCAGGTGCTCGGGCAGTACGAGTCGCGGGTCGCCGAACCCTCCTAGAGCCCGACGTCGAGAGGATCGGTGTACGGGCCGTCATGGACTAGTGCTCGGACGAGCTCGGGAAGGCGGCGGGGCGCGAACGGGGTTGTCGCCGCCTCCAGCTCGTCGAGCGTCCACCAGCGGATCTCGCCCATCGCTTCTGCCCGAAGCTCCTCCCAGGTCAGCCGGGGTGCCGGTTCGAATGCCGGCACGCGAACGAGGTAGAAGCGCTCGCTCTGACCGTCCCAGCGGCCGCCCAGGAGCGGAACGTGATGCGTCCGCGTCCACAGAAGCTGACCAAGCTCGAAGTCCTCGAGGCCCAATTCCTCGCTGAGCTCGCGCCGGAGAGCGTCCTCGTCGCTCTCCCCGTCGTCGATTCCGCCGCCGGGAGTGGCCCACACCGTTCGGTCGCCGAAGTCGAAGCGCACGAGCAGGATTCGGTCCTCGGGGTCGAGGATGACCGCTCGCGTCGCCGGACGAATTCGGAGCTCACGCACCGACGAGCTCCCGTAGGGCGCAGAACCAGCGAAGCCGTTCCTCCCACGGCACCGCCGCGTTCGCAGGCGACGTCGACGGCAGGACGAAGAGCGCGGTGCCGTCGAGCGTCCGCTCTTGAAGACCGTGCTCGGCACGGCCGCCGTACGTTCCCGTGTACGCGCTTTTGCCGACAAAGCCGAGCACCGGGGGACGGTATGTGCGGACGATCGCCTCGAGCCGCTCGGCCGCCCCTGCGAAATCGCCTTTTCTCAGGTCGCCCGAGCCGCGAGTCGTCCGCTTGGCGGCGTTCGTGAGACCGATCCCATGCTCGAGGAGCCGCGGATGCTCCTGGGGAGCGAGAACACGAGGCGTGAAGCCGGCCGCATGCAGTAGACGCCAGAAATCGTTGCGCGGATTGGCGAATGGAGCGCCCGCGCGTGCGCTCCAGTGACCCGGATTGATCCCGCAGAGCACGAGCCGCATGCCCGGCCCCAAGGTGTCGGGTACAGCACTCGCCGGGGCCTCGGTCACCCGGACATGATCGCGGCTACGAGCAGGTCAGGCGGCTTCGGGCTCGCGCGCGTCGAGCCGGAGCTCGAGCAGCCGGCGCAGGCGCTCTCCGGCCTCCGAAGGATCGAGCCGCGGATCGGGCTCGATCGCGGCGGACCGGAGCACTTTCACGGCGTCGTCGCCGCCACGCCACCCATAGCAGCGGGCATAGCACTCAGCCTCGCTGAGCGGCCGCATCGCGCTCATCCAGGCGCACGGTAGGCCAGGTACCGGACGGCGGGGTACGCTCCGCGCGTGGGAGCCACCCGAGCCAAGGTGCTCGAGTTCGACGTATCGATCGACTCGGACCGCACGGCGAGAAGCGGGCTCGGCGGGTCGCCGCTCGCCGCCGAGACCGACTGGTGGGCCGAGCATCTCGTCCTCGTGGCACTTGTCCGCTGCACGCTCACGAGCCTCGATCACCATGCACGGCGAGCTGGTCTGGTGGCGACTGCAGCGGGTACCGCGAGGGGAACGATCACGAAGCGCGAGAGCGACGGCCGGTACGCGTTCGTGGATCTGGGAGCCCGGTATGAGGTCGAGCTCGAAGAGCCGCCAGATCCGGGCACGGTTGCCGACCTGCTCGAGCGGGCGGAGCGTGGCTGCTTCGTCGGAAACTCGCTGGCCGTACACCCGACCAACCGCTGGACCGTAAACGGAGTAGAAACCGGTTGAGCGCGACGGTGTTCGACGTCGCCGCGGTCCGGGCTCGCTACACGGCGCTCGCACGCCCACTCGCGTTCTTCGACGGTCCAGGCGGAACTCAATGCCCGGACGAAGTCATCGCTGCGATAGCGGACTACATGCGAACGTCGAACGCGAACATCGGCGCGCCGTACGAAACCAGCCGTCGGACGGACGCTCTCGTCGAACTGTCTCGCGAGCGGGCGGCATCGTTCCTCGGCTGCACCACCGACGAGGTCGCCTTCGGCCCGAGCATGACGGCCCTCAACTTCCTGCTCACGCGCGCGTTCGCGCGGACGCTCAGGCCGGGTGACGAGGTCGTCGTCACACGTCTGGACCACGACGGCAACGTTGCTCCGTGGCTCGAGCTCGCGCACGATCTCGGGATCGTCATCCGCTTCGCCGGGCTAACGGACGAGCTCGAGGTCGATTACGACGATCTCGCGGCCAGGCTCACGGAGCGGACACGCGTCGTCGCGTTTCCCGTCGCCGCAAACTCGGTGGGCACCGCACCCGACGTTCCCCGAATCGTCGCGCTGGCGCACGAGGCAGGTGCGCTCGCGTGGGCGGACGCCGTCCATTGGGGACCGCATGGCCCGACCGACGTGGCAGCGTGGGACGTGGACGTCCTCATCTGCTCGCCGTACAAGTTCTTCGGCCCGCACCTGGGGCTCGCTTACGGTCGCAGGGAGCTCATCGAGTCCTGGCGGCCGTACAAGGTGCGTCCGGCGGAGAACGATCCGATCGGCCACCGCTTCGAGCTCGGAACGCTTCCGCACGAGCTGCTCGCGGGCTTCGTCGCCTGCGTCGATTACATCGATTCGATCTGGTGGGACGCGATTCGTACGCACGAGTCGGCGCTCGGCGCGCGGTTCCTCGCGAGCCTGCCGGAGCAGATCGACCTGTACGGGCTCCGGACGATGGAGGGCCGCGTGCCAACCTTCTGCTTCAACGTTCCCGGGCGCGCTCCGGAGGAGGTCGCGACGCTCCTCGCCGAGCGCGACCTTGCGGTCTGGCACGGCAACTACTACGCGCTGGAGGTGATGAAGCACCTCGGTCTGCCGGACGGGGCGGTACGAGCTGGGATCGTCCACTACAACACGGGCGAAGAGCTCGACCGCCTCCTCGGCGCACTCGCCGACTTGGTGTGAAGCTGCTACTGCTCGGCGGGCCGAAATTTCTCGGCCGGGCCGTGGCCGATGCCGCGCACGAGCACGGCCACGAGCTGACGTTCTTCAACCGGGGGCGGACGAGCCCGGAGCTTTACCCGCAGGTCGAGAAGCTCGTGGGCGATCGGGAGGGCGACCTCGCCGGTCTTGCGGGTCGCACCTGGGATGCGGTCATCGACACGTGCGGGTACGTGCCGCACGTCGTCCGTGCGTCGGCCGAGGCACTTGCCGGCTCCGGGCTCTACTGCTTCGTCTCGAGCATCTCCGTGTACGCCGACTTCAGCGAGCCGGTGGACGAGCCGAGCGCGCTGGCGGAGCTCGAAGAGGCGCCGAGCGACCAGCTCACCGCTGATTTCTCCAACTACGGGGCGCTCAAGGCGCTCTGCGAGAGTGCCGTCACTGACACGTTCGGCGGCCGGGCGCTCAACGTGCGCCCGGGCTTGATCGTCGGGCCACACGATCCAACCGGGCGATTTACGTACTGGCCGAACCGCGTGGCGCGCGGTGGCGAGGTGCTCGCGGTCGGCCCGCCCGAGCGCCCGACCCAGTTCGTCGACGTCCGCGATCTCGGAGAGTGGCTCGTCGCGCTGTGCGAGCGCGAGGTTGTCGGTACGTTCAATGCCACACATCCAGGCCTGAGTTGGGCGAAGTTGCTCGACACCTGTCGGGAGGTGTCCAACTCCGACGCTCGGGTCACCTACGTCGCGGAGGGCTTCTTGCTCCAAAACGAGGTGGGCGAGTGGATGGAGCTGCCGCTCTGGCTCGCCGGACCGGCGATGGCGTACGCCGACCGCGTAGACGTCGGTCGCGCGGTCGCAGCGGGTCTTCGTTTTCGGTCGCTCGAGGACACGGTTCGGGCTACCCTCGAACGCGCGCCGATCACGGACACGGTCGGCCTCGCCCCCGAGCGCGAAGCCGCGCTGCTCGCCAAGTGGCATGACCGGTAAGGACTACTCGGGCACGCCGCTCTCGCGCAAGCTCGGAGCCAAGCCGGGAGTCGGCGTCGTCGTTTTGTTCACCACGACTCGTGACGAGCTCGAGCGCCGGTTCGAGGCGCTCAGGGACACGCTCCAACCGTCCGACGGGCTCTGGATCGCCTGGCCGAAGAAGGTGGCGAAGATCCAAGGCGATCTGAGCTTCGACGAGGTGCAGCGAATCGGCCTCGAGCACGGCCTCGTCGACAACAAGTCGTGCTCGATCGACGAGAGTTGGCAGGCGCTCCGCTTCGTATACCGGCTCGAGGATCGCGTCTAGTCGGACGGTTTGGCGGAAGGTGCCTCAACACATGGCTCGTTTGGCCAAGCTCTGCTAAGAGTACGAGCGCCGCGCGCGATCCCACGGATCTTCGTCCCAACGGATGAGATCCGGGTCGACACCCCGAGCCTCCGCGAGGTCGACGGTGAGCCATTGGAAACGAACGATGTCGATCACCGGGTGCCGGCTCGAGAAGAGCTCTGTCTCGCAGCCGAGCTCTCCGAGCGCTCGGACGACGTCCGCGGCACGCTCCCCCGCGCGACCCTCGCCCTCCAGCACGAGGCAACGCACCGAGGAGTCGATTGCGGCGAGATGTCCGTGCAGGATCTGCTCCGTATGGTGTGCCTCCGCAGCCACGCGCGCGCCTTCGCGGAGTTTGAGCACGGCTTCGAGCGCCGTTGCCATGTCTCCCCCTGCACCGACAACGGCGAACCGCTCGTGCTCCGAGACGGCGGGGGAAGCGTCCGCGAGGGCATCCGCCACCACGTCGGGAAGCCCCTTCACGTCTTCCCCCAGAAGCGCTCGCCCGGCGGCAATCGCACAGGTGTAGCT
>JACCVK010000176.1 GCA_013698195.1 Actinomycetota bacterium
GCGCGGACCTCAGCGGCGCGGACCTCCGCGGCGCGGACCTCCGCGGCGCGGACCTCAGCGACGCGAACCTCAGCGGCGCGAACCTCCACGGCGCGAACCTCAGCGACGCGAACCTCAGCGGCGCGGACCTCAGCGGCGCGGACCTCCGCGGCGCGGACCTCCGCGGCGCGGACCTCCGCTACGCGGACCTCAGCGGCGCGGACCTCAGCGGCGCGGACCTCATCGGCGCGCGGAACGTGCCCACGTCGCTCGCCGGCCACGTGGACCCGTCGACTCCCATGCACGCCGTGTCGGATGCTGATCGCCAGGCTCGGCAACTGGCGCGCGCGAAGGCGTACCGCGCGCGCCACCCCACTGTGCCCGTGGTCGAAGATCTCGACGCGAAGATCCTGGCCGCGGTGGCCGCGGGCGGCAAGCTCGACATGATCGACTGGCACTCGTGCGCGACGACGCACTGTCGCGCTGGCTGGGCCATCCACCTCGCGGGCGAGTCGGGATACGACCTGGAGAGGGAGACCTCGCCGGGGGTCGCGGGCTGGATGATCTACCTCGCGTCAACCGGACGCGCGCCGCATTTCTACGACGACACCGAGACCGCGTTGGAGGACATCAAGCGGTGCGCAGAGCAGGCGGCGACGCCGATCGTGGAGTCCTCCGATGCCCGCTGATACCACCGCCGCCCACGCCGTTCCGCCCGACGAGGCCGCGGCGATCCTGGACCTCACCGACCGCGTCGCCACGCTCGAGCGCGCCGTCGCGCAGCTCGTCGAGGCCAGCGGCATGCGACCCGCGCCGGTCGCCGACGACCTCGCCGCGATCGAGGCGAGCCTCACGGATCGCGACACCAAGGCCGCCAGCGTGGCGATGCTCGACCTCGGCGTTTCCGTCGGTGATCGCGTCGTCGTCCACCTCGACATGGGCGGCGAGTACGTCGCCGAGGTGACCGGGGTCGCCGACGCTCACGTCGAGGTCGCGTCGGCGCGCACTGGGACGATGATGGTCGCGGCGGAGCGGGTCGTGCGGTGCCCGAGATGGTGGGGGACGCGATGACTCAGATCGGACTCGGCCTCGACGAGGTCCGCGCCGCCATCGCCGCGCGACTGGTGATCCTCAGCGATGCCGACGTGCGGCGCGTCGATCGCATCGTCGTGGCCCTGCTGGATCTGCAGGCGGACCGACACGTGCGGACGCTGGCGGATGCGATCGAGGAGGATCCCGGCGACGCCTATGGTGCCGTCGATTCCGCGATCGGCATCGTGGCGCGGACCGTGAGCGTGTGCGGGACGTGCCTGGAGGCGATCGAGTGCGGGGACTGCGGCTGCACCGGGACGCTGCCAACGGTGGCGCGGTGAGCGGCCTCAGGCGCTCGTGTCCGAGCGGCGTCCATCGGCGCCAGGGCGCCAGACTGCGTCGCGTGGCGCGCGTCCAGGGCGGCGTGATGGTGGGCTACGAGGAGGCGCGGCAGATCGCCGAGCGCGAGGAGTGGTACGCGCGGGCCGAGTACCTGGGCAGCGATCAGCGGTGGTGGATCTGGCAGGAGGTGGAGGCGTGAGCCGCATCCGCAGCATCAAGCCGGAGATCATCGAGGACGAGAAAACGGCCAACCTCGACGACCTCGAATGGCGGCTGTTCGTTTCGCTGTTCGTGATCGCGGACGACTACGGCAACCTCCGCGGCAACGCCGGCTACATCCACGGCAGCGCGCTCTGGGCCTCGCGACACTCTCGCGAGACTGTCGCGAAAGCCCTGGAGACTCTCGTGAGCACCGGGCTGGTCGAGCTCTACGAGGTGCGCGGCCAGGTCTACCTGCACATTTCGGGCTGGGAGAAGCATCAGCGCGTCGACAAGCCGGGCAAGCCGCACTGCCCTGGACCGGGCGAGCGAGAAATCAAGCCATCACGCAACGTTGACAATGTCTCGCGGAATCCTCGCGAGACATTCGCGGAATCCTCGCGAGACATTCGCGAGAGTCTCGCGCCTGACCCCGACCTCCGATCTCCGATCTCCGATCTCCGAAGAGAGAGAGAGACGCGCGCGGGACAGGCACCGGACGACACACGACCAGCACCGGCCACCGCGGATGCCAGGAAGCTGGCCAGGCTCGACATCGAGCGCAACCACGGCGACCGGTTCGCGTGGGTCAAGGCGAAGATCAGCGCCGAGGTCCCGGCGTTGAACCTCGTCGGCGAGGGCGAGCGATGGCTCGTCGAGCGACTGCAGTCCCGCGGCGACACGGCCGCCGATCTCGAACAGGCCATTGCCGATTGCCGGCATGTGCTCGTGGTTCGCGAGGTTCAGGCGGTCAAGAGCGCGTCGCTGCGGTACTTCGGCGCGACGGTGTGGAAGTCGGACGAGTTCTCCTGGGCCCTCGCGCGAACACCAGCGGACTTCGACCGGCCCGCTCGAGCAGGGCCTGGATCCGGACCGCCGAAGCCCAGCACGCCCAAACGCCCACCCTCTCGCGAGCTCTGACCCGGAGACCTGATGCAATCCACACTCACGCACGCCGATTCCGACGCCGAGCAGGCGGTAATCGGCGCAGTCCTCCTCGACATCCGCGCACTGGCGCAGGTGCCCACCGTCGAGGTCGCCGACTTCACGGACGGTCACCGCGCAGCGATCTGGTCGGCGATCCGGAACCTCGAGGCCGACGGCCGTCCGATCGACCTCGTGACCATCGGCGACGAGGTCGAGAAGGGCGCCAGGCTCAAGAGCACGAACGACCAGACCGACCACGGCCCGCCGTTCCGGGCGGCGTGCGAATTCGAACTCGGTACGTGCGCGCTCCGATGCCCGATCGCCGAGCGGGTGCTCGAGTACGCCGAGATCATGCGGCGTCACCGGCTCACGCGTGATTGCGTCAAGACGCTGGTGGGGATCCTCGCCGTGGCGAACCGCGGATCGCTCGAGGGCGACGAGCTGATCGCCGAGGCCAGCGGCGAGATCATGCGGCTCGGCGAGGGCAGGTCCGGCGAGGATCCAGGCGTGACCGTGGGCCGCATCGTCGCCGACGAGTGCGCGCGGATCGCGAGCGAGGACGGCAACCCGAACGCGACCGCGGCCGGCATGCCCTCCGGACTCCAGAAGCTCGACGAGCTCACCGGCGGGATCCCGTTCGCGGTGACCACGCTGTGGCTCGCGCGTCCCGGCATGGGCAAGACCACGCTTGCGCAGAACGTGGCGTGGGCTGCGTCCGTCCTCGGGAACGACACGCCGCTCCTGTACAGCTACGAGGACGGACTCGCGTCGTTCGCGCAGCGGTCGATGGCCCAGTCGAGCGGTGTGCCCACCGAGCGGATCCGAGCGCGGAACTTCCGCGCCGGCGACATGGCGAACCTGCACTCGGCGCGTAGGCGGATGCTGTCGCGCCGCGAGGTCATCGTGCGCGCGGCCGGCATGTCGGTCGACGAGATGATCCGTGACGCCAGGTCGCGGCGCATGAAGGGCTCGAAGGATGGATCCACGGTCGGGCGACTCGTGCTCGTCGACTACGTGCAGAAGATGCCCGAGCCGAACGGCTCGACGCGCAACGAACGGCTGGGAGTGCTGTCGCGGCGGCTGTCCGAGTTCGCCGCCAAGGACGGGATCGCCGTCGTGGTGTGCAGCCAGATCAACCGCGGTGTCGAGGGCCGAGACGATCACGTGCCTCGGCTGAGCGACGCCCGCGACTGCGGTGAGCTTGAGCAGGACTGCAAACTTGCCCTTGGGCTCTATCGGCCGTGGCGCTACGACCCGGACCATCACCAGCCGACTCACCTGGAGCTGCACGTGCTGAAGAACCACAACGGCCAGACCGACTGCCACGCCTCGGTGTTCTGGGACCTCGAGACGCACACGATCTGCGACTCCGCCAACGAGCTGAACGCGCGCCGCGCGATGGAGGTGCCGCATGCGCACGGGAATTGATCTGCTGCGCGCGGCCACGGAAGCGCTCTATCGCGTGTGTCTGTGCGAGCGCGAGACGTGCCCGGCGTGCGGACCACGGATGGAGATCGTCGAGTACCTCGCGATCGCTGCGCCCGACTCCACCCGCGCGCCAGCGTCGGCGCTGCAAAGCAGTGTGATCCCATGACCATCACCCTCGCCGACTACATCGCCGCGCTCGAGATCGGCCCTCACGAGGGATGCCCTTGCGACGAGTGCCGGCCCGCGATGCGGCGACGCAACGCGGCTCGAGCGGCGATCATCGCCGATGACGCGCGCCCGTCGACCAGCACGCAGATCTGGTACCTCGCCCATCCCGTCTCCGCACCCGATCGTGCCGGAGTCGAAGCCAACGCCTGGCGCGCGCTCCGGTGGCTAGCGTGGCTGCGGCGCAACAGCACCGCGGTCATCGTGGCGCCGTGGATCGCAGGCGTGCTCAGCGGCGAGGACGACGCAGATCCGGCGCAACGGGAACGCGCCCTTCTGGACTGCGAGGCGGTGGTGCGCCGCATGACCGGGATCATCGCCGTGGGCGGTCGGTGGTCGGCGGGTATGGCGCGCGAGCGCGCTGTTGCGGCAGAGGTGTGCGACCTGACCGCGCTCGGCGAGGATCCGCCGCTGACTGGGCTCGCGGTCGACGCGCTGTTGCCGGTGGGCCGGCGATGATCGACCTGCTCGACCTCCTCGCCCGCACCGCGTCGCTCCTCCGCCGCGCCGAGGAGCTGCTCGAGTTCGGCAGGCACGAGGGGTGCGCGTGCCCTAGGCCCAACTGCTACCCGCGCCGCGCTGGCCGCCGCGACCTGCGCACCGAGATCGCCGCCGTGCTGCTCGACGTCGCCGCCGCGCTCGCGACCGTCCCGCTGGCCTGCGAGTGGTGTTCGGTCCCGCTGGCGGTCCACGGCGCGGATTGCGCTGCCAGGGACATCGAGCATGCCGAGGTGCTGCCGTGAGCGCCCTGGTTTCGCGCAGGCGGCCCCAGGAGCACGCCGGACGGTCGACCCGGCCGCAGGCGGGGGGTAAGGCTCAGACGCACGCTACGGGTCTCCTGGCGCAAACCAAGGGCATGCCAAATTTGGCAGTCGAGTACCTGACCGCGATGGTTTCAGCCTTGGCTCGGCTCGGCAAGGCAAGGCATGGCATGGCCCGGCTGGGCTGGGCAAGGCAAGGCATGGGCTGCAACGCAGCGTCGAGGTCGCGAGTTCGCTCGCGAGATCGGCGAGTCGCTGTGACTCAGCATGGCGCGGCGAGGCTCGGCACGGCTGGGCAGGGCCGGGCAGGGCAAGGCATGGGCTGCAACGCAGCGTCGAGGTCGCGAGTTCGCTCGCGAGATCGGCGAGTCGCTGTGACTCAGCAGGGCTCGGCTCGGCATGGCATGGCATGGCGCGGCTAGGCAAGGCATGGGTGCTTCGGCACATCAACCGGGGGAGATGGAAATGATCAGCTATCGATTCGAGATCACGGGGGTGACTGCACTCCTTATGCACAACCACAACATCGTCGAGCGCGACCGCATTGAGTCGGTGCGCAAGCGGATGAAGGGCGGCAAGGCCGGCGACGACCGCTCGCCCGCCGAGTCGTGGAAGGGCTACCTCTACTTCTCGGAGGCGGGCAACGTGTGCATCCCAGCCGAGAACCTGATGGCTTGCCTCCTCGGCGGCGGAGTCAAGGTGAAGGTCGGGGGCAAGGAAACGCTGAAGACGCACTCTCAGCGCATCATGCTCGACGCGCAGGACTACGATCTGATGGTCGGCGGCAAGCTGATCCACCGCGACGCGATCGACGCGATCAAGGGCGAGTTCGGGGATCACGCGACGCTGGCGAGAGAGACCGGGTTTCGGCTCCACGTCAAACCCGCAAGCGTGGGCTCGAGCAAGCACATCCGCGTGCGACCAATGTTCTCGAGCTGGAGCATCGCGGGCGGATTCGAGATCGCCGCCGACGACGCGAACGTCCTCAGCAAGGAGCCACTGCGCGATTTGTTCTCGACGTGCGGGCGGATAATCGGACTCGGTGACTGGCGGCCCTCGTCGCCGAAGAAACCGGGGCAGTACGGGCGATTCATGGCAGAGGTCAACAAGGTGTAGCCAGGGCCAGGCGCGGCAGGGCATGGCGCGGCTCGGCGGGGCCAGGCTGGGCTAGGCACGGCCAGGCCTGGCTGGGCCCGGCAGGGCAAGGCATGGGTGCTTCGGCACATCAACCGGGGGAGATGAAATGAGCGACTCAGAAAAGATCGACGACGATACGACGCTGCTGCTCCGCGAGAACCGCGAGCGAGCGCGCGTTGACCTGCGCAAGATGCTCGACAGCAAGAGCCGAGGCGACCGGATCACGGCGGCAGAGATCGTCGACGCCACCGGGTTCGATGACTGGGCTCTGTTCGGCGAGACCGTTCGGCGGTGGGCGGAGCGTCGGGGTTTCCCGCTGGACTTTGAGAAGGGCGACGGCTGGCGAATCCTGCTGCCGCACGAGCACGTGGACTACGCCGAGCGCCAGCGCAAGCGCGCGTTCCGCGCCGAGCGCAAGGGACTGTCGTCCCTCATCTCTACCCCGTCGGTGCAGCTCGACGAACGAGCGCAACGGCGACTGCACACTGCGCTTATCCGCGCGCAAGAGCGGATGAGCCTGGCGACCGAGCATCACAAGCAGATCGCTACGGCGTTCAAGACCGAGGAGCGCGTGCCGTTCAGGCTCGTCGAGAAGGACAAGGACGAATGATCCGCGTCTCGCACCACATCAACCGGGGGAGATGGAAATGATCAGCTATCGATTCGAGCGCGACCGCAGTGAGAACCCATGAGCGTCAACTACGTAAAGGCGCCATGGCCCTGGTTCGGCGGCAAGGCCGACGCAGCGCCGCAAGTCTGGGCCGCGCTCGGCGACGTCGACCACTACGTCGAGCCGTTCGCCGGATCTCTTGCGGTGCTACTGCGCCGACCGCATCCGTGCAATCGGTCGTACTACAGCGAAACGGTCAACGACCTCGACGGTTTGTTGGTCAACGCGTGGCGATCGATCCAGCTCGCTCCGGACGCAGTGGCCGACGCCGCGTCCTGGCCGGTGAGCGAGGCGGATCTCCATGCCCGACACCTCGCGCTCGTGCGCTGGAAATCGGAGCGCCAGCTCGAGCGCCTCATGGGCGATCCGTTGTTCCACGATCCGGTGATGGCGGGCTGGTGGATGTGGGGACAATCGTCGTGGATCGGATCGTGCTGGTGTAGCGGCACCGGACCGTGGGCCGTCGGCGACGATGGGAGGATCGAGAAGACGAGAGGTGGTGGAGTCGGTGTCGCCCGCCAACTCCCGCACCTCAGCAACGACGGCCAGGGCGTGAACCATGCAGGAACGCGCGAGCCCGGTGTCGACCGCAAACGCCCGCACATCGGCAACGACGGCCAGGGCGTGAACCGCCCGCAGCTGCGCGAGCCCGGTGTCGACCGCAAACGCCCGCACCTCAGCGACGGCGGCCAGGGCGTGAACCATGCAGGAACGCGCGAGCCCGGTGTCGCCCGCCAACTCCCGCACCTCAGCAACGACGGCCAGGGCGTGAACCATGCAGGAACGCGCGAGCCCGGTGTCGAACGCAACCGCCCGCACCTCGGCAACGGCGGCCAGGGCGTGAACCGCCCGCAGCTGCGCGAGCCCGGTGTCAGCGAGTCCGACTCCGACGACCACCCCGACTACCACCAGATGACGATGCCGGAACTCACGCGATGGATGCGCTTCTTGTCCGCTCGGCTGCGGCACGTCAGGATCCTGAATGGCGATTGGAAACGCGCGGTGACGAACGGCGCGACTAAGTCGTTGCGAGTCAGGATGGGAGGCGCTGTCGGGATCTTCGTTGACCCGCCGTACTCAGCGGAGGCCGAGCGCGCGGCGTTGTACGCAGAGGAGGATTTTGCTGTTGCGCACGCCGTGCGCGAGTGGGCGATCGTGCGAGGCGCGGACAAGGACACGCGGATCGTCCTCGCAGGTTTCGACGGCGAGCACAACGAGCTGGAGGCGATCGGCTGGCGCTCGGTCGAATGGTACCGCGCCGGATTCCTCAGAGGCGGAATGAGCAACGCCAGCAAGACGGGGGAGGGACAGCAGCACCGCGAGCGACTCTGGCTGTCGCCGCACTGCCTCGTGCCAGTGGTCGAGGTCAGCGCGCAGGTCGACATGTTCGGCGGCGCGCCATGAGGATCGTGGCAGGTGCTCGCCGCGCTCGGCGTCGCGTCCGCCGCGCTCGCCTACGGGTCGCCGATCGCTTACGCCGCGATGTCGTGAAGGACAAGGACGAATGATCCGCGTCTCGCACGAGCCCGCCCGATCCTGCAACGGCTGCGGTCGGCGCGGTCCGGTCACCGTGTTCACGATCGGCGCGTCGATGATCCGGTGCTGCACGCTGTGCTGGATCAAGCTCGACTCGGCGCGGACGCGGGTCGTGCTCGAGCGGCTCGACGCCGTGGAGGTCGCGTGACCGTGGTGATCGCCATTGATCCCGGTCCGGCGCGGTCGGCATACGTGCTTTATGAGTACGATCTCCGCGTCGTTACCGCCCACGGCATCCTGCCGAACGACACGCTGGCCCGTGGCATCGTCGGTCGCGAGCGCGGTCACGCGTGCGCGATCGAGATGATCGCCAGCTACGGCATGGCGGTCGGCGCCGAGGTGTTCGAGACGGTGTACTGGATCGGCCGGTTCGCCGAGCGCTGGTACCGCGAGACCGGGCTCGCGGCGGACCGCCTCGTCCGCCGCGACGTGAAAATGCACTTGTGCGGCAACAACGCGGCGAAGGACGGCAACCTCCGCGCTGTGCTGATCGACAGGTTCGGGCCAGGCAAGGTCACGGCGATCGGCACCAAGAGAGCGCCAGGTCCGCTCTACGGCGTCCGCGCCGACGAGTGGCAGGCGCTGGCGCTCGCGGTCACGTGGGCGGAAACGCGGGCCTCGGCTCGCAAGGCGGCGACGTGATAGAGCACCGGCAGCAGTGACATGTCGCCGCGCCGCCGCAAACGGGATCGCCGCATGAAGACCGACGAGGGTTGTCCATCCGCAGTCGAGCCCGTCGCCGCGTTCCACGTGGAGCCGCCTCGCCGCGCCCCCGGCCTGTTCGACGCGCGGCCCGCGAACGACACGACGCTCACGGTCGTCACGCTGCCGCCGTACTCGGCGGACTCCCCACGCGCGACCGAGCCGCCGCGATCCGCGCAGGTGCCTGTGGTCGCGGCTGTCCGGACGGTCGGCCCGGTGCGGACTGACTTCCGGCCGTCGCTCAGGACGCCCGCTGTCCGCCGCGCCGCGGTCGACCCGAGGCGACACCCCGTCGTCACGCCGACATGCGCGCTGTGCGGCGAGCGCGACGCGCTGGTCACCGCGGACTGGGAGGGGCGTGAGGTGCCGGCGTGCGTGAGGTGCTGGCGCAAGGAGCGGACCGCGGTGCCAACGCCGAGGCCCGCACAGATCTCGCTCGAGCAGAACGCCTACGCGCTCGACCGCCGCATCCTCGCAGCCCTCCGCGCCGCGGGCTCCGCGACCATCGTGCAGATCTGCCAGGCGCTCGGCCTGCTCGGCGAAGGCGAGCGGGGATCGCGACACGGCGATCAGCGCTCCGCCTACGAGAGCGTCCGCGACGGCGTCTACCGGCTCGAGGCTGCCGGTCGGGTGAAACGACAGCCCCGGGGTCGGCGCGTTCGGTTCGAGC
>JACCVK010000187.1 GCA_013698195.1 Actinomycetota bacterium
CGTGCCGGTCTACACGGTGCTCGTCGGGACGCCGGAGGGCGTGGTCGAGGAGACGTTGCCGGGCGGATTCCGCCGTCTCATCCAGGTGCCGACAAACCCGGAGATCCTGACCCAAGTCGCCGAGATCTCGGGCGGCGAGTTCTTCACCGCCGTCGACGACGAGGGACTCGCGAACGTCTACGACGAGCTTGGCTCGCGGCTCGGCTCGAAGCGCGAGGAGCGGGAGATCACCGACTTCTTTGCGGCCGGGTCTGCGCTGCTCCTGCTCACCGGCGGCGCGCTCTCGACGCTGCTCTTCCGGAGGGTTCCATGAGGATTTTTCCGAGGGTCGGCGCCGGGCTGCTGGTGACCGCCGTCGCAGTGCTTGCGCTCGGCACCGGTTCCGCCGGCGCAGCACGCGAGTGCGAAGGGCTTCAGGTCTGCGTGCCGATCGCCGGGCCATGGGTAGTGGTGCCGACCGCGAGCTCGGCCCGCCGACCCGAGGTGCAGTTCCATCTCTCCTGCCCGCGCAACTACGTCGTGGGCGGGACCGACGCCGAGCTGAGCCAGCGCGGCATCGACGTCGGCTTTCTGGGGCGCCTCGGGAGCCCCGTGAACCCCGGGATCACGACCGCCCGCGCGGCCGTCTTCGTCGGGACGTTTACCGGCTCGAATGCCCGCGGTCCCACGTTCCGCCCGTACGTCGGCTGCATCCCGGCCAGCGGAGGCGGGGGTCGGGTTCCGACCGCCGCGAACGTCGTCCGGCCCGGTGAGCCCGCAGCGCGTCGGGTGCGGACCGTGCGCGTGCGCCCAGGCTCGACGACTGTGACCGCCCGCTGCAATGCGAATGAGCGGCTCGTCGGGGCGTATCACGCATTTGCGTTTTCCATGCGGCGCCCGCCGAGCGCGAGCCTGGTCGCGAGCGTCTCGGGAAGCCGGTCGGTGAGCGGCTCCCGTGTCGTCGTGCGGGTACGTGGTGACGCCGAGCTGCAAGATGTTCGCGCGGTCGTTCAGGTACAGGCAGTCTGTGCGCGGGTGCGATGAGCTTCGAACGGCCACTTCTGCTGCTGTCCCTGCTGGTCGTCGCGCTGGCCGTGGGAGTCTGGATCGCGGCCGAGCGCCGGCGGGCTCGCTATGCGGTTCGCTTCACGAATCTCGAGGTCTTGGCGACCGTCGTCGGGGGACGCCAGTGGACCCGCTACGTGCCGCCGGTGCTGTTCGCCTTGGCACTCGCGGTGCTGTTCGTGAGCCTTGCTCGACCGCAGGTCAACCGCATGGTCGCAAGCGAGCGCGCGACGGTGATCCTCGTCCTCGATACGTCGCGCTCCATGCAGGCGCAGGACGTGGAGCCCACGAGGTTGGCCGCCGCTCAAGAGGCGATGCGAACCTTCCTCGACGAGGTCCCAGGGCGGCTCCGGGTCGGGCTCGTCGTCTTCGCGGGTGAGGCGCAGGTGGCCACTCCTCCAACCGCCGACCACGAGCTCGTGGAGCAATCGGTGGACTCGGTCGGCGAGTTTTTGATCTTCGGCGGCACGGCGATCGGGGACGCACTGCAGACGGCCGTCGAGCTCGGCAAGCAGTCGGTCGACCAACCGCCGAAGTCCGACGGGCAGACCGCGGCTCCGGATACTGGCGCAGGCGCACCCAACCTGGGCACGCGAACCCTGGCGTCGCTGGCGCAGTCGGAGCCGTCGCCGGTGCCGGGCTGCGGAGAGAAG
This sequence comes from Actinomycetota bacterium, assembly GCA_013698195.1. Lineage (GTDB taxonomy): Bacteria > Actinomycetota > Thermoleophilia > Gaiellales > Gaiellaceae > GMQP-bins7. The sequence goes on from JACCVK010000187.1 coordinate 1,698, forward strand.
AGCCTCGTCTCGATTCTCTTCCTCTCGGACGGCGCGCAGACGCGCGGCATCCTCGAACCGCTTGCGGGCGCCGAGCTTGCGCGCGATGCGTGCTTCCCGGTCTACACCGTCGCCCTCGGGACGCCTGAAGGCACGATCAGACGAGGCTTCGGCGGTTTCAACCAAGGAGGCGCAAACGAGCTCATTCCCGTTCCGCCCGATCCAGAGACCCTGAGGGCGATTGCGGAGATGACGGGCGGCGCTTTCTCCGAGGCGCGGGACGCCGAGACCCTCGAATCCGCGTACGCGGATCTCGGCTCGAACCTCGGCCGCGAGCCGGGCCAGACGGAGATCACCTTCATCCTCGTCGCCATCGCGGCGGTGCTGCTCGTCGCGGCCGGAGTGCTCTCTGCGTGCTGGTCGCCCCGCATCCCGTAGCGCAGGCTGTCCGAGGAGTGCCGCCCGCGCGGCACGGTAGGTTCCCGCCGGATGCAGGAGGACCGGCTCGAGACGCCCCGGGGAGGGTGGCGGGACAGGAGGCGCCTGGTCGTCGCCGGCGCCGCCGTGGCGGTGGTCGCATTCGCGTTCGCGTTCGTCCTGCCGAGGATTGCGGACTATCGAGACGTCTGGGACGTTCTCCAGACGCTTGGCTGGCAGGAGGCGCTCGTCCTGGCGGGCGCGACGGCGATCAACCTCGTGACCTTCCCACCCCCGTGGATGGCGGCGCTGCCGGGGATCGGCTTCCGGCAGGCATTCATGCTGAGCCAGGCGTCGACCGCACTTTCGCTCGTCTCGCCCGCGGGGGCGGCCGTGGGCATGGCCGGGTCGTACTCGATGCTTCGCTCTTGGGGTTTTGAGCGCGCGTCCGTCGCGCTCGCGGTCGCCGTCACCGGTATCTGGAACCAATTGTCCAACTTCGCGTTCCCGATTGTCGGCTTCGCGCTCCTGACGAGTGCGAAGCAGGATCATCCGGCGCTGCGGACGACCGCATTCGTCGGCATCGTGATCTTCATCGTCGTGGTCTGCGTGTTCGCCCTTGCGCTTCAGAGCAGGCGGCGAGCCGTCGCCATCGGCGACTTGGCCGCGCGACTGGTGAACCGTGTGTACGGATTGATCCGGCTCGAGCGAAGGGTCTCTGGGAAAGGAGAGAGCGTTGCGCGCTTCCGTCAGCAGGCGCTCCAGCTCCTTCGACGCCGCTGGCACGTGCTCACGGCAGCGACGCTCGCCGGCCACCTCGGCGTTTTCCTCGTCTTGCTTGCGTGCGTCGAGACTGTCGGCAACACCTCGGCACAGATCACGTGGATCGAAGCGTTTGCCGCTTGGTCGCTCGTGCGGGTGCTCGGCGCCATTCCGTTTACTCCGGGAGGGCTTGGGTTCGTCGAGCTCGGCCTGAGCGGCGCGCTCGTCGCATTTGGCGCTGGAAACGCCGATGCCGTGGCCGTAACGCTCCTCTACCGCGCCCTCACGATCGTCCCGACGCTGGCTCTGGGTATGCTGGCCGCTGCAACCTGGCGAACGCACCATCCGGCTGGGAGGCTGGAGAGGGGAGTGGACGATCGCTGAGCGACAGTCCCTCGACTCAGGGAGCGAGGGGTCACGCATAGGGGGCAGAGAAGTTCGTGTCTGCCGCTCGTACGGTGGGTTTGTGGCTTCGTCCGGAGCTCGTTCGATCGACCGCGGTTTCGCCTTGCGCGCCGCGCTAAGCGTCTCCTTGCTCGGCGCTCTGTTCGCCCTGTTTTTGGGCGTGCGTGCGGCCGAGGCCGCGCCGTCAACGCCACTCCCTAGCGTTGCGGCGTGTCCCGGCGCCGACGACCGCGCTGCTTCCGAGGCCGCGCAGCGGGCCGCCATCGTTTGCCTCGTCAACGTCGCTCGCAGCCGTGCGAGCAAGGCCCGCCTGGCAACACCGCCGAAGCTCCGCAAAGCTGCGGCGCTCAAGGGCCACGTTGTGGTCTCGTGTGGACAGTTGAGCCATACGCCGTGCGGCGCCGCACCCACCGAGGCCATTCGCCAGGTTGGGTATCGGTACGCGTGGTTCGGGGAGAATCTCTGGTTGGGAACGTGGGGCCACTTCAGCGCGCGTCAGGTCGTCGATAGCTGGCTCAACGCTCCGGGCCACCGAGCGAACATCCTGCGGACAGGCTTCGAGCACTTCGGCGTCGCCCGAGTCCGTGCGAACGGCGTATTCGGCGAGCCGAGCACGGCTATCTGGGTCGCGACCTTCGCGAGCCCGCTCCACTCCTCAACGTAAAGCTCTGACGAAGGAGTCCTCTCCCGGGTCGTGAAGGGACTCCGGACGTGAGGGACGAGAGCCACCTCGACGACATGCGATCCGCGATTCGCGGCGACTTCGAGCGCCTCGCGGAGCGACGCGGCGGGCAGGAGTTGATGCGATCGGCCGAGGAGCCGCAAGTGCTTGACTCGAGTAAGGCACGGCCGGAGGCGGGCGCGGGCGACGAGCCGGTATCTGACTCGGGCCACGTGCCGCCCGAGGCGAGCACGGGCGAGGAGCGGGCATCCGACGTACCGCGGGAGTCTCCCGACGAGCCCGCCGAGCCCGACGAGCCCGACGAGCCCGACGAGCCCGACGAGCTCGGCGCACTGGAAGAGATGGACGAGCCCAACGCGCTTGAAGAGACGGATGAGCCGCGCCGGAGCTTCCTCGACCGCCTGCTCGGCCGCTAGTACCTCCGCTTCAATAGGGGAATGGAGCAGGCCGAGCGCGATCGGATCATGCGACAGCAGATCGTTCTCCCGGACACGCCGAGGCAGAAGCGCGAGCTTGCGGCACTCGAGGAGGAGTTGCGGTCGATCCCACTCGCTGGACGGCCGCTCACGCTGCGCGTGCGGAACTTCCGCTCCAGCCCGGAGGCC
>JACCVK010000286.1 GCA_013698195.1 Actinomycetota bacterium
GATCAGAGCCTGCAAGCGCACGCCACGGTCGCCGCCAGAGCGCGAAGACGGCGGCCGCGCTCGCGATCCGGAGCCAGGCGACGCCGAGCGGGTCGACCCGTGCGAAGAGCAGCACGGCGAACGCCGGCCCGAGGTAATGGAAGACCGCGCTGCCGACGAAGTACGCCTGCGGCGGGGTGGACGCGGCCGCACGGGAGAGCGCGAGCCGACGAGCGCTTGGCGCTTCCGCGACGCCCACGGCGCACATGATCGATTGCCTCATGCCATAGTGGAAGGGACAATCGACGGACTTGGAGGACTGTTGCCTCGCAAAGCTCGTACCAGAGATGCGTTTGCCTACGAAGCGAATCTACTCGACGCTTTGAACCTCCGCATCCTCGCCGAGCTCCAGGCAGACGGCCGCCTCGCACTCGCCGAGCTCGGGCGCAGGATCGGCCTCTCGGCCCCGGCGGTCGCAGACCGGGTCCAGCGCCTCGAACGCGCCGGTGCGATCCGCGGCTACCACGCGGAGCTCGACCCTGCGGCGCTCGGGTTCCCGGTCGCCGCCGTCGTGCGGATCCGTCCCTCACCGGGCCAGTTGCAGCGCATCCGGGAGATCGCGCGCGAGGTGCCGGAGGTCGGCGAATGCCACCGGATCACAGGGGAGGACTGCTACCTCCTGCGGCTACACCTGCGCTCGATCGACGACCTCGAGGACGTCCTCGACCGTTTCACCCCACATGGGCTGACCACGACCTCGATCATCCACTCGACGCCCGTTCCTCGCCGCGGGCCCCCACTCGGCGCGATCGGTACAGCACCTTGACACGACTCTGGTAATGTTTCGGCCGTGAGTGACGCGATGACGATCGGCGAGGCGAGCCGCCGGAGCGGGTGGTCCCCGCGGATGCTCCGCTACCTCGAGCAGGAGGGCCTCGTCGTTCCGGGTCGGACCGAGTCCGGTTACCGGCGCTACGGCGTCCTCGAGCTCAACCAGCTCCGAACGCTGGCCGATCTCCGGCGGGGCTTCGGCGTGGAGCTCGGCGAGCTCGCGTTCGTCGTTAGGCTGCGACGCGAGCCAGCTCTCCGCGCCGCGGTCGAGACGTGGCTCGCTGCGAGCGGCTCCACGCGCAGGCACGACGGCGGGCACGAAGCCCCGGCCTGGGTCGAATGGGAGCAACGAAAGCACGAGCGACTGCTGGCTGCGCGTGAAGCTGCCTGAGCGCGGAAACGGAAACCGAAACCGAAACGAGAGGATCGATGGCAACAACGACGCGACATGACGTAAAGGACCTGGCCCTCGCCTCGGAAGGCGTGCGGCGAATCGACTGGGCCGATCGGCACATGCCCGTGCTCCAGGCCATCCGCGACCGCTTCGAGCGCGAGCAGCCCCTCGCCGGGCAGCGCGTGTCGGCGTGCCTGCATGTCACGACCGAGACGGCGAACCTCGCGCGGACGCTTAAAGCGGGAGGTGCCGACGTCGTCCTCTGTGCGTCCAATCCGCTATCGACCCAGGACGACGTCGCTGCGGCGCTCGTGGACGAGTACGGGATCGCAGTCTTTGCCATCAAGGGTGAGGACAACGACACGTACTACAGGCATATCGAGTCCGCGGTGGACCACCGCCCGCATCTGACGATGGACGACGGCGCCGACGTCATCGGGGTTCTGCACTCGCACCGTCGGGAGCAGCTCGGAGACGTCATCGCGGGGACGGAGGAGACCACGACCGGTGTCATCCGCCTCAAGGCGCTCGAGCGGGAGGGCAAGCTCGGCTTTCCGGTGATCGCCGTCAACGAGGCGCGCACGAAGCACCTCTTCGACAATCGCTACGGCACCGGCCAGTCCACGATCGACGGCATCATCCGCGCGACGAACGTTCTGCTCGCCGGCGGCCGCTTCGTCGTGGCGGGGTATGGCTGGGTCGGCCGCGGGGTGGCAATGCGCGCACGCGGGATGGGTGCTCAGGTCATCGTCACCGAGGTCGACTCGATTCGGGCGCTCGAGGCCACGATGGACGGCTTCGAGGTCATGCCAATGGATCAAGCCGCTCAGGTCGGCGACATCTTCTGCACCGCGACCGGCGACAAGGGCGTGATCACGCGAGCCCACATGGAGCGCATGAAGGACGGCGCGATCCTCGCCAACACGGGTCACTTCAACGTCGAGATCGAGATCCCGGCCCTACGCGACCTCGCAGTCGAGACGCGTGCGGCACGCGAGTTCGTCGACGAGTTCACGCTCGCCGACGGCCGTCGCATCTATCTCCTCGCCGACGGGCGCCTCATCAACCTGGCCGCGGCAGAAGGGCATCCGGCGACCGTCATGGACATGTCCTTCGCAAACCAGGCGCTCGCGGCCGAATGGGTCGTGGCGAACGGCGCCTCGCTCGAGCGCATGGTGTACGACGTCCCGCGCGAGATCGACGACGAGATCGCTCGCCTGAAGCTCGCGACGATGGGGATCTCCATCGACGAGCTGACGGAGGAGCAGGCGAAGTACCTCGCATCGTGGGACGAAGGCACGGAGTAGGGGCGAGGCTTGCCTCGCCGTGGACCCACGCGCGATCCTAGGCCGGTGGTAAGCGGATGAGAGCTCTCGTCCTGGCCGCCGGCTACGCGACCCGGCTCTACCCGCTCACCCTCGACCGGCCGAAGGCGCTCCTCGAGGTGGGCGGGAGGCCGATGCTCGATCGCATCCTCGAACGGCTGGCCGCCATGGGCGTCGAGGAGACGATCGTCGTGACGAACGCGAAGTTCACCCCGCACTTCGAGGAGTGGGCAAAGGGCAAGCAACACGTGCGAATTGTGAACGACGGGACGACCTCGAACGACGACCGCCTCGGCGCAATCGGCGACATCGGCTTCGTGCTCGACGAGCTCGGGCTGGACGACGACCTCGTGGTAGTCGCCGGAGACAACCTCTTCGGCGAGGACATTGCCGGGTTCGGTGCGTACGGGCAGGAGGTCGATGCTCCCGTTCTCGCGATCCACGACGTGGGCGACCTGTCGCTCATGCGGGAGTACAACCAGGTCGAGGTCGACGAGGACGGGCGCATTACCTTCATGGAGGAGAAGCCCGAGAACGCGCGGACGACTCTCGCCGGAATCGCGCTCTACTACTACCCGCGGCGCGCGCTCCCGCTCATTCGGCAGTACCTCGCCGAAGGGCACAATCCCGACCAGCCGGGGCGACTGCCCGAATGGCTGCACTCGAGGACTCCGGTCTACTCGTGGCAGCTTCCCGGCGAGTGGTACGACATCGGGTCGGCCGAGACGCTCCGGGAAGCTGACGCGATCTTTTCGCAAAGTCGTCGCGACTAGTCCCGGACACTCGAGTGCATGCTCGACGCACTCCTGTCGGTGCTCCTGCCTGCGCGCTGCGCCGTGTGCGGGCTGCCCGGGACGTCGCTCTGCACGGCGTGCCGCACGGCATTTTTCCGGCTGCGCGAGCCGGTCTGCGAGCGCTGCGGGTCGCCCGGGCCGTGGCCTGTGCGGCGCTGTGCTGAGTGCGCCGGCAGGAGGATCGCCTTCGTCCAAGCTCGCGCTGCCGTCGTGTACGACGACCGCGCCCGCCGCTTCGTGCGCGAGTGGAAGGAGCACGGACGCAGGGAGCTCGCAGAGGCAGCCGCCGGACTCGTGCTCGAGGTCGTTCCCAGACCGCAGGCGGCCGAGGCACTCGTCTACGTTCCCGGCGATCCGGAGCGCGCGTGGGAGCGGGGCGATGTCGGGCCGCGCAGGCTGGCACGGGCGCTTGGTGAACGCTGGCAGCTCCCGACGCTGAACCTCCTCCGTCGCCTGCACGCGCAGCAGCGCCAGCGTGGGCTCACGTTGGCTGAGCGCCGCCGGAACGTTCGCGGATCGGTCGTCGCCACCCGTGGCTCACCGGGGGCAGTGTGCCTCGTTGACGAGGTCTATACTTCGGGTGCGACCGCGGAGGCTTGCGCGGTCGCGCTGCGCAAGGC
>JACCVK010000290.1 GCA_013698195.1 Actinomycetota bacterium
CCCCCGGGAGAGTAGGACGCCGCCCACCTTGCTACGAAGGCCGCCGAGAGGCGGCCTTCGTCGTTCGTAGACTCAAGAGATGAAGCTGCGCGACAACGATCTGGTGCTGCGCTCGTGGACCGAAGACGATGTGCCCGCACTCGTCGCAGCCTGCAACGATCCCGAGATCAGTCGCTGGATCCCGCTCATTCCCTCGCCGTACACCGAGGAGGATGCGCGCACGTTCGTCCTCGGCCACGCACAGCACGAGGACTACTCGCTCGCGATCACGCGCCACGGTGCGCTCGTGGGGCGATCGGCCTCGGCATCAACGGGCCTGGCTATCGGGGTCGCATCGGGTACTGGGTTGCTACCGAGGCGCGGGGAGGCGGCGTTTGCACTCGCGCCTTGCGCGTGCTCTCGCGGTGGGCGCTCGACGAGCTGGCCCTCGCGCGACTCGAGCTGATCACTGATCCGGACAACCTCGCATCGCAGCGCGTGGCGGTGAAGGTCGGCTTCCAGCGGGAAGGGGTGCTTCGCTCGCACTTGCTCCACCCGGACGGGCGTCTTCGCGACTCCGTGATGTTCTCGTTGCTACCGGGGGAGCTTGTCGACTAACGGCGCGTGACGGCCGTTCCGTCCGGCCCCGAGCTCCCGCAGCCGGCGCACACGGTCGTCGAGCGGTGGATGTGTCTTGAACATCCGCGCGAGTTTCTCCTCCTCGAAGGGATCGACGGGATAAAGGGGCTCCGTCGCCGGCGACGCCGCAAACTCGACGAGCTCCGCTGCTCGATCGAGGCGCAGCAACGCATCGGCCAGGTCGTTCGCCTCGCCTCCTGCCGCAATGGCGAGGAGATCAGCCTCGAGCTCCCGCTTCGACGACAGGAGGAGGTGGACGAACGCGGAGGCGATCGGCCCGAGCACGAAGAGGAGGGCTCGCGAGAACCAGCCTCCGACGCGGCTCAGCTCGATGAGAGTTGCCGCAAAGAGCACCACGAACGTCTGCACGAGCACGTCGCGACGGCGGACGTGCGCGAGCTCGTGACCCAGAACGGCCTCGAGCTCCTCCGTGCGCAGAGCCTGAAGCGCGCCGGTTGAAACCGCGACCGCGGAGCTCCGCGGTCCCCGTCCGACGACGAACAGTCGCGGGAAGCCGTCGGGGATCAGATAGAGCTGGGGTGGCCGCACGTCGGACCTCGCGGCGACCTTGTCGAGGGTCGAACGGAGAATCGGGTCCTCCGCAAGGGCGAAGGGGCGGGCACCGAGCATCCCCAGCAGCGCGCGATCGCCGTAGCGATACACACCTGTCGCCGCGAGAAGCGAGCAGAGCGCGAAGAGAAGCGCGCTCGTCCGCCCGCCGATGAGCCAGCCAAGCCCTCCGAGCGCGCCGGTCAGCACTCCCACGAGCAGCCATGCCTTCGCCAGGTTCACGGCCACCGCGGTGCGTGGCGCCGCGGCCCGTCTACTCTTCGCCGCCGTCGTCCTCCGTCAGACCGCGTGGCGGCCAGTCGGGCTCCGGTGCGTCGCAGCGGCTCGAGCAATGCAGCGAGGCGACGTTCTGGAGCGGGATCAAGATGTGTCCGTTCAGCTCGACGTGCGGGACCTCCTCGATCGAGCAGTACGCGGTGAGCGTCCCTTCCTGGTAGTCGCCGCCGAAGAGCGCCACCTCGACCTGCTCGCCTTTGTACTTGTTCGTGTAGTCCTCCAAGGCGCGGAGGCTAGCCGATACCCGCATGGTTGCGTGGTTGTCCCGGCCGTACCTGCTGCCAAATGCGATGCCGGTGTGGTCCCGGTGTGGTCTCGGAAGTGCTGCCCGACGTGGCAACCAGCCGGGGCTCTCGGAAGGTCCCGCGGGAAATGAAAACGCCACCCGGAAGTGGCGCCATCACTGAAACATCGTCCCGGCTCGCGAACCGGGGCGGTTCCCCCTTTTGCAATGGACAAAGTGTACTGCCGCTGACCGGTGGTCAGAGTCCCTCAGATGGGTGACTGGCTGAAAGGCGCGGGGCCGGTTCGAACCGGCGTAGAACCCTTGCAAAGGGAACACCTAGCCGCTGGGTACCGCGCCGAGGGTGACGCGAGCACGACCAACGTGCGCCGCGCACGGTATGTCGCTGATCCGCGACAGAAAAAAGGTGCGGGTCATTCGGGTTTGCTCGTGTCATCCTGAGGCGCCTCCGGTTGGCCCTCTTCGGCTGCGCGTTCGGCCGCATAGCGCTCTTCGTACTCATACTCCCGCTCTGCCTTCCCGCGCTTCCGCTCAGCAAAGCGCTCTGCGTTCTGACGCTCCCGTTCCGCCTGCTTGCGCTCGCGCTCACGCCCGTGTTTGTACTCGCGGTAGCTGTCGTCGCCTGGGGACCGCCAACGCTTGAGAACGTAGTCGCCGACTCTCCTCAGTTTTTCCAACACACCCATCGTCGCTCCTCAGCGGCGGGCGAGCCGCCGACCGCTCTCCGTATCGGGCGGGATGTAGTTGAGCTGGTAGTGGTGATAGAGGTTTGACTCATCCGCCTGGGAGAGTTCGCCGCCCTCGGTCTCGATATTGGGCGCGTCCTTGACCTGCTCCTTGGAGACCGGAACCTGCAGGCTGTCGGGGCCGATCGTGATCCCGGCCAGCGGTACGAACGTCAAGTGGCGACCGATGAAGCCCTCCTTGACGGTGCCGAACGCGGGCTCGTCCGTCTCGACGTCGACATAGACGTCTTCGAGTTTGCCGATCTTTTCGCCGTCCCAGTCGACCAGTTGCTTGCCATGCCACTCGGCGATATTCCGATGCGTGACCATCTCTGCCTCCTCCCCCGGCACGGCCCCGGCGGGCGCGTGTCCGTCTCAGGGCGGTTCGTCCTCTACGCTCAGCCAGATTACTCCTCTGGCGCCCACTTCGGCCGAGCTCGCTGAGCATGCGGGACATGCTCGGCCGTCAAGGAGTCTCGACGTCTATAGCCATGTCGTGCCGCCGGACGAGGTCGCGTTCGGGCGGTTCTGGCCCTGATCCGATCGCCAGAAGTCTGAATGACGTGCCGCGGCGGCTCTAGACTCCGCCTGGTCCAACCAAGGAGGAGCACTGTGTACGTCCGAATAGCAAGGTTCGAAGGATCAGAGGACAACTGGGATGAGCGGATCGGCCAAATCCGTGAGCGGATGACGTCGTTCAGGGGAGATGCCGACGGACCGCCGATCAAGCGTTCGTTGATGCTCGTCGATCGCAAGACGGGTCGTGGCGCGGCGGTGTCATTCTGCGAGACGGAGGACGACTTGCGCAAGGTCGACGAGTACATGAACGACATGTCGCCTCCCAGCGGGAGCGGTACTCGTTCTTCGGTCGAGATGTTCGAGGTCGCGCTCGACTCCGAACAGCTGTAGAGCGGCCAGTCAGAGAAGGGGCCGGGAACGGCTGGGGACTGCCGCCTCAGCTCCTCGGAACGCCGTCGCGGTGTGGTCTCGGTGTGGTCTCCCGGCCGCGCCGGGGCCGCAAACCCGCAGGAGCACACGAAGGTTGTACTCATTCGTGTAATCCTCCACGAGCGCGTCAGTGTAACGCTGAGAACTCGCCGTCCCGGAATGCCAGTCGAAGGACGTGGCAGTTGGCGATCGGCCCGGCTCCATCCAGGGCGCAGTGCGCGAGCATCGCGCGGAGCGGGCCGCCATGCGTGACGACGAGCACGCGCCCGCCGGGATGTGCTCCCGCGATTTGCAGCAACGTCGAGACGACGCGCTCGGCGAGCTCCTCGCGCGTCTCGGCGTCGCCCCAGGAACCGGTGTGCGCCTCCGGGTACCGCTCGAAGACCTCTGCGTCGGTCAGCCCCTCCCAGGTACCGAAGTCGCGCTCGCGCAGCTCGGGCAGCGTCTCGATGGGCAGCCCTCGCGGATCGGCGATCGCCCGGGCGGTTTCGTGGGCGCGGGCGAGGTCGCTCGCATAGATGGCATCGAGCGGTTCGTCGGCGAGCTCCTGGGCCAGCGCGCGGATCTGCTCGAGCCCGACCTCGTTGAGCGACCGGTCCGTGTGGCCTTGCACACGACGCTCTGCGTTCCAGTCGGTCTCGCCGTGGCGAACGAGCAGGATGGTCGTCTCGGCCACCTCGCTACGCTAGCCGGCCGTGGACCTGGGACTGCGTGAACGTGCGTCCCTCGTGACCGGCTCGACGCGCGGGATCGGTCTCGAGACCGCGCGGATGCTCGCTGAGGAAGGCGCGCGCGTTGTCACGTGCGGGCGGGGCGCGGCGCCCGGCATCGGGCAGGCGGCGCACATCGTGGCTGACCTCTCTCGTGCGGGCGAGCCCGAGCGTGTCGTGTCCGAGGCCGCAGCCGCCCTCGGCGGGCTCGATGTCCTTGTGAACAACGTCGGCGTCGCGCGCCACGCCCGGTTCGAGGAAGTTCCAGACGAGGAATGGGACGCCTACTGGCAGGTCAACGTCATGAGCTACGTGCGAGCGACGCGCGCTGCGCTTCCCCACCTGCGTCAGCGCGGAGGCTCGATCGTCAACGTCTCCTCCACTGCAGGCAAGCGCCCGTCTACCGGCATGCCGCACTACTCGGTGACGAAGGCCGCCGTACTGTCGCTGTCGCGGCTCGTCGCAGACGTGTACGCGGGCGACGGCATTCGCTGCAACGCGGTCACGCCCGGGCCGACAGCGACGGACGCCTGGCTCGGTGAAGGCGGTTTGGCCGATCAGCAGGGCGATCGCGAAGAGATCCTCGCGAAAGTCGGAGCCGGGCGGCCGCTCGGTCGTCTCGCACGCGCTGACGAGATCGCCGCCGTGGTCGTCTTCCTGTGCTCCGAGCGCGCGTCATATGTCACCGGTGCCGCGTGGAGCGCCGACGGCGGCACCGTCCCGATCATCGTGTGACGAGCTCCCGCTATGCGGTCGGCGCGACGCTGTTCCTTGCGCTCGCTGCCTCACAAGCCGCCGTTCTCGGCCTCACGCCCGTGCTGGCAGCTGTCGCCTCGGATCTCGGCGTGTCGACTGCCGTCGCCGGTCAGCTACGCACGGTTTCGGGCCTGTCCGCCGGCATCACTGCGCTCTGTACGGGCTTGCTTCGCGTGTCGGATTGCGCGAGCTCCTCGCGTCCGGTCTCGTGCTCCTCGCGGCGGGTTCGGCTGTGAGCGCCGCGGCTCCCGACTTCACCGTGATGTCGGCCGGGCAGCTCTTGATCGGAGCTGGGGTCGGGCTTTCGTACTCGGTCGCGATTGCCGCGGTTGCGGAATGGACGAGCCCGGACGAGCGCTCGCGTGTACTGGCCCTCGTGCTGCTCGGGCCACCGGCGGCCTGGATCGTCGGCATGCCGCTGTCCGGTCTCGTAGGGGACGTGAGCTGGCGTTTGGTCTGGGTCGTCGTCCCGCTGACGTCCGCGGTCGCGGCGCTCGTCGTGCTCGTGCAACGCCACTCGACGCCGCCTGCCGCCGCGCGAGCCGATCTTCTCGCCGTGCTCAGGTACCCGGGTGTGGTTCGCTGGTCGATCGGCGAGCTGCTCGCGTTCTCGGCCTGGGCCGGGTCTCTGGTCTTCATCGGTGCGCTGTTCATCGAGTCGTACGGGCTCTCGGTCGCCGCAACGGGGCTCCTGCTCGGAGCCGGTGCGGTCGTGTACGTGCCCGGGAATCTGCTCTTTCGGCGCTGGATCGACGAGCACGATCGGGTGTTGCTCGTCGGCCTCGCGTTCGGTGCCGCCGCGACCGTCGTCGTGCTCGGCGCCTACCGGGGTCGACCGCGTTCAGTCTCGCTGCGTACTCGCTGCTCGCGTTTCTGGCTGGAGGGAGGACGCTGGCAGGAAGCGCGCACGGGCTCGACCTCGCTCCCGAGCTGCGTCTTCGCGTGACCGGGGTGCGCACCGCAGCGCTCCAGCTCGGCTACTTCGTCGGCGCCGCGATTGGCGGCATTGCGCTCGCGGCGGGCGGCTACACGAGCCTCGGGCTCGCGTTCGCGGTGCTGTTCGTCGCGGGAGCTCTCCCGCACCTTCTCCCTCGAGGCTCGCGCAGCCCGAAGCCCTCTCTACCCTGACACCGTGGAGTCGAGCGGCGGCCTCCAATCGACCTTCGAAGCTCGAATTCGGGTTCTCGAGGACAGCTTCTCGCAGTTCGCCGTGCGCTCGTCTGCGACTCGAGGAAGGCCGGTTCCGGAGCCGGAGTCGGACGTTCGCACGCCGTTCCAGCGCGACCGCGATCGCATCGTGCATTCGAAACCCTTTCGCAGGCTGAAGGGAAAAACGCAGGTCTTCATCGACCCTGCGGGAGACCACTTCCGTACACGCATGACGCACACGCTCGAGACGACGGCGATCTCACGGGTCGTCGCACGGGCGTTGCGCCTGAACGAGGACTTGACCGAAGCGATCGGGCTCGGGCACGACATGGGTCACACGCCGTTCGGGCATGCCGGCGAGGACGCGCTTGACGAGGCGCTCCGTGAGCGCTTCGATCGCCGTTTCCGGCACAACGAGCAATCTCACCGCATCGCCCGCTCGCTCAATCTCACGCTCGAGGTCTGCGACGGGATCCTCACTCACACGGGCGAGCGCGAGCCGGAGAGCCTGGAGGGACGGATCGTGCGGCTCGTCGATCGCGTGGCTTACATCAACCACGACATCGACGACGCCGTCAGGTACGGGCTTCTCTCCGACGAAGACCTTCCCCGTGACGAGATCGACGTGCTCGGCCCGACCGGCTCGATGCGCATCGACCGGCTCGTGCACGACATCGTCGAGTCGTCGGAGGACGTGAACGACATCCGGCAGTCGCGTGGGGTGGGGGAGGCGATGCTCTCGCTCCGCGCGTTCATGTTCGAGCACGTCTATCTCGGGCCGCAGGCGGCACCCGAGCACGAGCGCGC
>JACCVK010000295.1 GCA_013698195.1 Actinomycetota bacterium
GGTATCTCGAGCGTCGCGATCGAGTCGGGCTCGTCTCCTTCGGCGGCGTCCTGCGCTGGCTGGAACCCGCGCAGGGACCTGCCCAGCGATTTCGGCTCGTCGAGTCCCTGCTCGAGACAGGCGTCGAGCCGACCTACACGTGGCGAGACGTGAACATCATTCCCGCCCGCATCCTGCCGCCGAAGGCGCTCGTCCTCGCGATCACACCGCTGGTCGATCCGCGCTTCGTGACGACGGTCGCCGATCTGCGAGCACGCGGCTACGACGTGTCTGTCGTCGAGGTCGATCCCGAGCCGCTCGTCGAGCCCGGACCGACAGAGCTCGACCGCCTCGCGCACCGGCTCTGGCTGCTCGAGCGTGAAGTGCTGCGTGCCCGGCTGTCTCGCCTCGGCATCGCCCAGTCCCGCTGGAACGAGCAACGCGAGCTCCAGGTCGCACTCGAGGAGGTGAGAGCATTCCGCCGCCGCGCCGGGCTCGCGCGCGTCTAGCCACCGGCGTCGCCTCCGTTGCCTGCGCAGCGGGGCTCGCCACGCTAGCCCTCCTCGATGCGCGGGATCTCGCGCTCACCGTCGGAGTACGGCTTGGCGCAGTGGCGCTCGTGGCGCTCGTGGTTGGGCTCGTGCTCGGCTGGAGTCCGCTACTCCCGGTCTCGATCGGAGCACTCGGAGCCGCTTACGCGGTGCACCTGGCCGTGGACGACCCCGCCCTGGACTCGAAAGTGCCCCTCCTCGGTGTCGGCCTCCTGCTGACCGCCGAGCTTGCGTACTGGTCACTCGAGGAGCGAGATCGGGTCGCTACCGAGCCTGGAGAGTCGCTGCGCCGAGTCGGGCTGCTCGCGGGACTCGCGCTCGGCGCGCTTGGCGCGGGAGCGGGACTGCTGGCGGTCTCCGATCTCGCGCGCGCCGGAGGACTGGCGATCGACGTGCTCGGCGCGGTGGCCGCGGCTACAGCGCTCCTCGTCGTCGTGCTGCTCGCTCGCCGCCCGCCCGCGTAGCGGGAGCCAAGCGAGCTCGCGCTCGGTCGAGGACGCGGCGAGCTTCGCCTACGAGGCTGCGCCCTCGGGAGGCGGTGGCTGCATGGCCGTACCCGGGATCGGGCGCGGCTGAGGCCTGAGCTTCGGCTTGCGCTCCTCCTGCGTCTCCGGCTCCGGCTCCGACGGTACTTCCTCGGGAAAGACCGACTCCTCGGACTCGCCGGCGAGCAGGCGCTCGAACTGCTCCTTGTCGATCGTCTCGCGCTCGATGAGGATCGCGGACAGTCGGTGGAGCTCTTCCATGTGCTCGCGGAGGACGCTGACCGCTGCATCGTGGCCCTCCTCGATCACGCGCCGGATCTCGTCGTCGATCTCCTTCGCCAGCTCCTCGGAGTAATCGGGCTCGGAGCCCATGTCGCGGCCCAGGAAGGGCATCTCGTGGCTCCGGCCGAGCACTCGCGGCCCGAGCTTCTCCGACATGCCGAAGCGCATGATCATCTGCTTCGAGGTCGCGGTCACTCGCTCGAGGTCGTTCGCCGCTCCCGTCGTCACCTCGTGGAACACGAGCTCCTCGGCCGCGCGTCCGCCGAGCGTCATCCCGAGGTCGTCCATGAGCGCCGACTTCGTCGTCAGATAGCGATCCTCGGTCGGGAGCGAGATCGTGAGGCCGAGGGCCTGGCCCCTCGACATGATCGTGATCTTGTGCACCGGGTTCGTGTGCTCGAGGTAGTGGCCGACGAGCGCGTGCCCCATCTCGTGGTAGGCGATGATCTTGCGCTCATTCTCGGAGAGCAGGCGAGCTTTCTTCTCCGGCCCGGCGATGACGCGCATGATCCCTTCCTCGAGCTCGTCCTGCTCAACCATCTTCTTCCCGCGACGGGCAGCGAGCAGCGCCGCCTCGTTGATCAGGTTCGAGAGGTCGGCGCCGGTGAATCCGGGCGTGCCTGCAGCCAATGTGTCCAGGTCGATCTCACGGCCGAGTGGCTTCCCGCGCGAGTGCACCTCCAGGATCTTGCGCCGTCCCAAGCGGTCGGGGCGGTCGACGACGATCTGGCGGTCGAAGCGGCCCGGACGCAGCAGGGCGGGGTCGAGGATGTCGGGGCGGTTCGTGGCGGCGATCAGGATGACGTTGTCTTTCACCTCGAAGCCGTCCATCTCGACGAGGAGCTGGTTCAGCGTCTGCTCGCGCTCGTCATGGCCGCCGCCGAGGCCCGCACCGCGATGGCGGCCGACTGCGTCGATCTCGTCCATGAAGATGATGCAGGGCGACGCCTGCTTCGCCTGCTCGAAGAGGTCGCGCACGCGCGAGGCGCCGACGCCGACGAACATCTCGACGAAGTCGGAGCCGGAGATCGAGAAGAACGGAACGCCTGCCTCGCCGGCGACCGCACGCGCCAGGAGCGTCTTGCCGGTGCCGGGCGGCCCGTACAGGAGCACGCCCTTGGGAATCCGGGCGCCCAGTGCCTGGAACTTCTTGGGGTTCTCCAGAAAGTCCTTGATCTCCTGGAGTTCCTCGACGGCCTCGTCCGCTCCGGCGACGTCCTTGAACGTCGCCTTGGGGGAATCCGGCGACATACGCTTGGCGCGGCTCTTCCCGAAGCTCATGACCTTCGACCCGCCGCCCTGCATCTGGTTCATGAGGAAGATCCAGAAGCCGATGAGGAGCAGGATCGGCAGGAAGTTGATGAGCAGAGCCCACCACGGTGACGAGCCGGTGCCCTTGGAGTCGAACCGCACGTTCTCGCGCTCGAGCAGGTTCTGGAAAGCGGTCGCAGACTGCGGCGTCGGATAGTTGACCTTCACCTTCTCGTCGCTCGAGGAAAGCGTGAGGGTCAGCTGCTGCTTGCTCGGCGTGAAGAGCGCCTCCTCCACGTTCCCGTTCCTGACCTCCGAGATCGCCTGGGAGTAGGTGTACTTCCGCTGCTCCGAGCGGCCCGGCAGCAAGACCTGACTGGCCAGATAGACCAGCAAGACGATGACGATGAGCGGGAAAAGCGCGCCGCGGAAGAGCCGGTTCATGGTCTGTCGCAGGGTAGCACTGTGCTTTCTTCGCGCATCCCCCGCGGAACCTTTCTGCCGTTATGTTGCAGTTCAGGCGCTCGGCACGAGGTCCGGGTGCAGAACCGCGACGTACGGGAGGTTCCGGTAGCGCTCCGCGAAGTCGAGCCCGTAGCCGATGACGAAGCGGTTCGGGATCTCGAAACCGATGTAGCGCACCGGGACGTCGATCTCACGCCGCTCGGGCTTCGTCAGCAGCGCACAGATCTCGAGTGAGGCGGGCTTGCGAGCCCGCAGGTTGCGCATGAGGTACGAGAGCGTGAGGCCGGAGTCGATGATGTCCTCCACGACGAGTACGTCGCGGCCGGCGATGTTGATGTCGAGATCCTTGAGGATCCGCACGACGCCGGACGAGTCGGTGGCGGCGCCGTAGCTCGAGATGGCCATGAAGTCGATCTCGCACGGCACCGTCAGCTCGCGCATGAGGTCGGCCATGAAGAAGACGGCGCCTTTGAGAACGCCGACGAGTAGAAGATCGCGCCCCGCATAGTCAGCCGAGATGTCGGCGCCGAGCTCGCCGATCCGCGCCTGGAGCGCCTGCTCCTCGATCAGGACCTCCCCCACGCCGCTCGCAAGCTCCGTCTGCGTCATCCTTCCCCATCTTTCCATGCCCGCACGACCCCTTCCCAGCCAGGGGCCTCCGCGATGCCCGGGACCGACACCACTTCGTCGCCGGAGACGACGAGCGGCCAGGTGTCGCGCTCGGAGCTCGGCACCTTCGCGTCCACGAAGAGATCCTGCACTTTCTTCTTCCGCCCTGCGAGCCGGTCGCCGGGGCGACGCGTGCGCACGACGAGGCTCGGCGACTCGCTTTCGATGTGCCATGGGCCGAACTCGACCCGTCCTTCGAGCTGCAGCGTGTCGTACTCGCGCACCGCACGGATCCCGTGCCCGAGGTCGGCGCGCTTGGTGCCGGCGGTCGAGGCGAGCAGCTCGGCGAGGGTGCGCTCGAGACCGCGCGGCAGGCGCGACTCGCCGCGCGCGAGGCCGAGGAGGTTGCTCTCCGCCGCGGGATGAAGTCGACGCAGGAGCGGGAGGATCTCCTCGCGGATCAGCCCGCGCTTCGTGTCGGGGTTCGAGGAATCCGCGCGAACGGGAAGGCCATGCTCGGCGCAGTACCGCTCGGTCTCCTCGCGCCAGACTTGGAGTAGGGGGCGGACGACACCGTCCTCGCGCCGCGGCTTGATCGCTTTGGTCGTTCCAGAGGAGACGATGCGGTAGAGGACGGTCTCGACCTGGTCGGACGCCGTGTGGCCGGTGGCGCGCAGGCCTCGTCCTTCGGTCAGCCGGTAGCGAGTCGCGCGGAGCTCGGCCTCGGTCGCGCCTTGTGGCTGTGAGCCAGAGGGCTCGAGGACGACGGCGCCGAACTGCTCGCGACAGTGGTTCGCATCGGCTTCGGACTCTGCTCCCCGGAGACCGTGGTTGACATGCACGGCCGACACGGAGTAGCCGAGGTCACCGAGGACGTGCCAGAGACACGTCGAGTCGGCTCCTCCCGAGACAAGACAGACCACGTCCCCCGAGGCTGGAATCAGCTCGTGCTCGCGGATGAAGCGTTCGACACGCTCGCGCAGGGCGATTGCCATGCCCCGATTCTGCCGAGTACCTAGCTCCGGAGCGAGAACGCGTCGACGCGTCGGCGGCGGCCGGCACCTCGACCCTCACCGAGTCGCCGTAGTCGAAGAGCTCCATCTCGAACGAGCCGCCTGCCTCCTGCCCGTCCACCGACATCGAGAGCTGCATCTTCATGCGCCGGATCAGCCGCTCTTCGTCGACCCAGACGTCCACCGGGATGTTCTGCACGGTACCGTCGAAGCTCTGCAGCTGGCCGAGGAGCCCGGGCTCGTTCGCCTGCGAAACCGCGCTCGCCAGAGCTTTCTGCCAGTCGACGACCGCGAAGTAATGCGATGTCGGGACGCCGCGGACGTTCTCCGTCCCGACGAGCGTGACCTCGCCGGCCACCGAACGCAGGTAGTCGAGCACCTGTCGCGGATCGCTGCCGTTCGCGAATGACTCGAGCTCTCCGAAGTCCGTGCCCTGCATGCGCGCTGCTTGCGCAAGATCGATGCTGACCCATTCCTTCCCGGAGGGCAACTCGCTCCTGAGGAACGGCATCCGCATGTACGCGACGTTGCCGTCCAGCACCATGTCGAGCTTCCAGTTGGACGGATCGCCGAGACCGGCAAGTGCCGCGTCGCCGGACGAGCCGGCAAATCCGCCGACCAGCTCGGCGAAGGAGCTGAGATCCATGGTCAGCTCGGCTTTCTTCGCAGGCGTGTCGTAGGCGCCGCTGGCTCCGAATGCGAGAGGCGCGTCGAGCCCGGGCATCCGCAACTCGTACTCGAGCTCGAAGCGCGCCGAGCCTACCCGCTCGGTCGAGTCTGCGACGGGAGCGAGGCTGTCGAGCACGGGTAGAGCTGCTGCGTCGCCGCTGCTCTGACTTCCGCCGCAGCCCACCAGCAAGGAGCCGAACGCCAACATCACAGGAATGAGCTTGCCGAGCCGCATCACGTACCTCCTGAGGTCTTAGGTTCCAAAGCTCGAGCGTCCGGCTGCCTGCGCTGCGATGGAAAGGCCCTGGCGGACGTCCCCGGAGTTCGAGAGGTCGACCGCAACGAGCACCAAGGACTGCATTGCCAGCCCGAACGCCGGCCACCCGCGCCGGCCCGCGAGGCCGCCGAGGACGAGAGCGAGCGCATACCCAGCCGGGCTTAGCGCCGCAGCGATCCAGAGCGCCTCGGACTCGTCCGCCGGGGTCATGATTCCGACCGCGAGCACGACGAGGCAGCTCCAGACGAGCACCCTTGCCGACGCTCGGTACCCGTCACGGGACAGCGCACAGAGGACGAGCACGGCCAGCGGTAGGCCGTAGCGCGCATTCGCGTGCAACGCCGACCCGGCGCCGATATAGCCGGCCGTGATGAACGTCGCGAGACCGACCGCGAGGAGCGGAAGGCGGGCCGGCTCCGCGAGCCGCACTCCGTACGCGAAAACCGGGACGAGCGGCAACAGCACGAGCGCGGTGGCGAGAAGGCCCCAACCGACTGCTGTGAGCGCAAAGACCACCGGTGACCCTCCATGGCCGACGTCGGTGTACTCGCCGAAACGCAGAAGTGCGAGGGCGACGAGCGCCGCGCTGCCGAAACCCGCGATGGCCGGCCGCAGCGGCGCGCGTAGCACGAGAGCCGCGACGAGCCAACCGAAGGCGACGGCAGCAAACGTCACGTCGACTGTGATCGCGAGTGCAAGCACGAGCGCTGCAAGCCAGGGACGTCCTCGACCGAGCGCAAGCGCCCAGACGACGATTCCGAGGGCGCCGACGAGGTCGGGCATCACGAAGACGCCCCAGAAGAGCGCTGGCGCGACCGCGACGGCGATTGCCGTTCGGGCCGGTTCACCGCCCCACTCGCGCGCCAGGGCGGCCGCAACGGTGACCAGCAGCATCGCGATCCCGGCGTTGAGCGTCAGGTACCCGGCGACCCCGAGCGCGCCTGCGAGAGGCCCGATGACGGGCGAGAAGCCAGCCCCTCCTCCGAGAAAAATGGACTCGTCCGGGTCGATCCAAGGTTCGTGCCAGCCGACGGACGGCAAGAACCGTGCAGCGACGAGCGCGGCCGCCAGCCACAACGCCGGCGTGACGTAGACCGCCGCGTCACTCGATGCCCGCCGCACGCCGGGAGCCCCGAGATCGAGAGCGAGCGCATGCGGGCGCCAGTGCCGCACCATGCTCGAAGGGTCGGCTCCTCCCGGGGGGCCTCTCAACCTTCGTTCGGGGGATCCCGAAAGCGCGGTTCCGAGCTCCAGGACTCGAGCAGCGCAGCCGCGCGCTCGACGTCGCCTGCCGAGAGACGGTGGGCCACGGCATGCTGTACCGGTGCCATGCGCGCCGCCGGGACACGACCGTCCGCAGCGTCGATGACATAGCGGAGCGGGAGCGCGTGGCCGACTGCGAGGACGACCTGCTCGGGGCGAGCGAGCAGAAGTCTGAGCCCACGGGCGAATCTTGCGGCCGCGTCCGCGCGGCTCTCGCCTCCTGCGGGCGCGCGCACGTCAGGCAACTCGGTCCAGGCCCACCCGCGATAGGCGTCCAGAGGCCCGCCGTCGTAGCGGCCGAACTGGATCTCGTTGAGCTCGGGCACCACGATCTGCGGAACTTCGCGCCCGGCGAGAGCGAGCTCGAGCGTCTCCCGCGTCCGTTGCAGCTCCGTCGAGACTCCGAGGTCGATGCGCTCGCCGGCGAGTGCCTCCGCCAGTCTGCGGCCCTGCTCGACGCCTTCGGAGGTCAAGCCCTCGCCGGGAGGCGAGGACGATGCAGTTCCGGCGTCACGGTTGGAGATGGCGAAGCCGTGGCGCGCGAGAAGCAGCTTCTTCAACGTTTCACAGCAGGATCGAGCGGTAGTCGAGCGCGTGCTCCATCCCGATCGACTCGTAGAGACGGATCGCGGGCACGTTCTCGGCACGCACGAAGAGGCAGACGGCAGGGACGGACTCGAGCAGCCTGCGGCACAGGTCGCGTAGCCCGCGGCCGCCGTAGCCACCTCGACGAGCCGGCGGGTCGACCCAGACCTGCTGGAGCTGCACGGCCGAACGGGTCCAGGCAGAGGCCTCGGCCTTGAACAGGATCGTCCCACCCTCCTCCCAGAGCCAGGACCTCCCCTCCTCGATCTGTGCCCGCGTGCGCCAGCGGAAGCCCTCGGCGTCACGGCGCATCGGATCGACGCCGAGCTCCTGCTCGTGGGCGGCCGCGCACGCGGGCAGGAGCAGCTCGAAGTCGTCGTGCCTTGCGGGTCGAAGGCCCGTGTCGCCGTTGTCGGGAACCTCGTGGATCACGAACACCGGCTGACCGGGGCGATCCTCACGCGGCTCCGGCAGCCTCGCACGCGCGTGTGCCCACAGCTCGCTGACGGCACGCGCCTCGCCGATGAGCATCCTCGGGCCTGCGCGGGCCACCTCGCGGGCAAAGGTCCCGCACTCCTCACCGGAGGGCACCGCGTTCACCCCGACGTGGCAGAGGGCGACGAGCTCGTCCACCTCTGCAAGTCCTACGAAGCGGCCGACACCGCGCCGGGCGGCGTCCTCGAGGAAGACGCGCTCGATCGGGTCCTCGGCGCAGAAACGGAGGATCTGCTCGAGGGTGGGATGCATCAGCTCTCGCGGCACGGCGTGAGAACTCTAAGAGAGCACGAGCCAGCGGTTCCGCGCATCCTGCGGCGGAGGAAATCCATAGGGTTCTCCCGTGCCGATCCACCTCAGAGCCGAGCCGGGCGACTATGCCGAGGCCTGCCTCCTACCCGGAGATCCTCTTCGAGCGAAGTACATCGCAGACACGTACCTCGAGGGCGCGGTGCAGGTGAACGGCGAGCGCGGGCTCCTCGGCTTCACCGGCACCTGGGACGGGAAGCGCGTATCCGTGCAGGGAACCGGCATGGGCTGTCCATCGGCGACGATCGTGTTCGAGGAGTTGATCCAGCTCGGTGTCAAGCGGCTCCTCCGGGTCGGCACCTGCGGCGGCCTGCAGCCAGACCACGCGCTCGGCGACCTCATCGTGGCGATCTCCGCAGTCCCTGCGGATGCGACGGCCACGCACCTCGTCGGCGGCGAGCCGCACGCGCCGACCGCAAGCTGGGAGCTCGTCCACGAGGCGGTGCACGTCGCGAAGGGGAAAGAGGAGAAGGTTCGCGTCGGCCCGATCGTCTCGAGCGACCTCTTCTACAACCCCGACGACGGCCAGTACGAGCGCTGGTCGAAGCGCGGCATCCTCGCGGTCGAGATGGAGGCCGCCGCTCTCTTCACCTTGGGCGCACTTCGGGGTGTTCTGTCCGGCTGCCTGCTGACCGTGAGCGACATCGTCGTCAAGGGCGAGTTCGTCCGCATCTCCGACGAGGAGCTCCGGGCGGCCGTCGACCGGATGACGCGGATCGCGCTCGACACCGCGACGGCCGGCCATTAGCCGGGACACCGTCTTCCTCGTCAACCCCGCCTCCGCCGGCGGAAGCACAGGCCGGCGCTGGCCTCAAATCGCGCACCGGTGCGCGGCGCTTGGCCTGCACGGGGATGCGCTCCTCTCGGAGGAGCCGGGTCACCTCACAGCGCTTGCCCGCGAAGCGGTGCAAGGCGGCGCGTCGCTCCTCGTCGTTGTCGGGGGCGACGGCTCGGTAAACGAGGTCGTGAACGGGGTCGCCGACCTCGAGGGATTCGATCTGGCTGTGCTGCCGCGCGGCACGGGCTGGGACTTCGTGCGGACCTACGGCATCTCGCGCTCGCTCGAGGACGCCGTCGCCACCGCACTCGCGGGGAACGTGCGCACGATCGACCTCGGGCTCGTGTCGTTCCGGACCTGGGCGGGTGCCGAGGGCCGCTCGTACTTCGCGAACGTCGCGAGTGCAGGTATCAGCGGAGCGATCGCGCGCCGCGCGAACGAGGCTTCGAAGGCGCTCGGCGGGAAGATCTCCTACTACTGGTCGACGCTGGCCGTCTTCGTCGGCTGGCAGACGGGCGAGCTACGGGTCTCGATCGACGACGAGATCCGCGGCGGACGCATGATCGACGTCATGGTCGCGAACGGTCGCTTCCTCGGCGGCGGAATGATGATGTGCCCCGAGGCGGAGCCCGATGACGGAGTCTTCGACGTGATGCTGATCGGCGACGTCACGAAGCGAGATCTCCTCTTCGTGCTCCCGAAGACCTACCGCGGGAAGCACCTGCCGCATCCGCGGTTGGAGCTGATCCGAGGCCGGGTCGTCAGCGTCGATGCGGACGAGCCGCTCCCGATCCAACTCGACGGCGAGCAGCCGGGGACGACCCCGGCGCGGTTCGAGATCGTCCCGCGCGCGCTGCGGCTGCGCGTACCCCGCCAGGCCGGGTAAGGCACCCGCGGCCTCACTTCATTCCGGATGAGCGCGTTTACGCGGCGGGCTTACGCGTCGTGGAGCGACGG
>JACCVK010000306.1 GCA_013698195.1 Actinomycetota bacterium
CCGCCGAGCTCGGCGGAATCCTCGGCCTGGCCGCCGGCACCGTGCTCGACCGCTTCGAGCGTGGCGACTTGCCGGGGATCCGTCTCTACGGTCGGAAGGGCGGGCCGGTGCGCTTCCGTCTCTCCGAGATCGAGGAGCTGCTCGAGAGCTGGCACGTCGAGGCTGTACGTCGGCCTGCGGGTGTGCCATGATCGGTCCGTGCGGATTGGCCCCGTGCACCCTCCGAGCATCTTGCGAGACTGCGCCTGGCCTCCGGGCCGGCGGGCCAATCGCCGTGCTCGGGGGCCATAGCGCGGAAAGAGAGACAGCGATGCTGAAGGCCGGAGAGTGGGAAGCCTTCCTCGCCATGCATCCCGAGCTCACAGGGCTCGACTTCACGCGGGCTGAGCTCATCAGAGCACTCAAGCGTGCGATCAAGGGACGCAGGCTCATTGACGGCAGACGTGCGAGGTCGTTGGGCGGGGCAAGCTCAAGTTGCGTCGCGTGGGAGTTGTCCCCTCTACCTTCGTCGCGGCTCGTGCAGAGGGTCGCGCGTGAGCTCGGCAAACTCGCCGACGAAGGACAACTCATCCGACTGCGGGCTCCAAGCTGGCGGGCGAGCTCACTGTTCTGGACGATCGAGGGTCAGGAGCTCGCACCACATATCGCTAAGTGGTACGTCGCGGAGACGGCTCGTGCCCGCTAGACAGCGCGGCTCAACCGTACGCCGCGGCAAGACCTGGGCGGCGCGCTACAGGGACGCTGAGGGCGTCCAGCGGCTCCGTGGCGGCTTCGGGAGCAAGACCGACGCGCGGGCATGGCTCGACTCGCGCGTCGACGACGTGGAGGCACTGAGGCGCGGCGATGTTGCCGCGCTTCGGCGCCGCTCCCTGCCGACGCTCGCCGAGCTCGTCGACGAGTTCACGGCGCAGCACGTGGCCGAGCCGTCGACGATCGCCTCGCTCGAGTTCCGGCTCCGGTACGCGCTCGAGGGACCGAAGCTCGACGGAAACGCCGGTTGGCGCGACGTCACGATCGACCGCCTGAACGCGACGGAGATCGGGGCGTGGCGGAAGGCGCTCCCGGGGCGCAGCGCCTTTGGGATCCACAAGTGCCTGAGACAAGTCCTCCACTACGCGGTGCGGGCGAAGCTGATCGACGAGAACCCGGCCGCTCTCGTCCCGAACCCGGAGCCGAAGCGCGTCGAGGTAAAGACGTTTACGATCGACGAGCTCGAGCTCGCGGCCGCGGAGCTATCCCCCACGTTCCGGGCCGTTCCGGTATTCGCGGCGCTCACGGGGCTTCGGCCTTGCGAGTGGATGGCGCTCGAGCGTGCCGACGTCGACCGCCAGGCAGGCGTCGTCACGGTCCGGAGAACCGTCGTCGAGGGCGTCGTGAAGCCGTACGGCAAGACGGAGCGATCGCTGCGAGCCGTCCCCCTGCCCGCGAGAGCCGCGCAGGCGCTCGACGAGCATCCGACTCGGCTCGATACCCGAGTGCTGTTCCCCGGAGCGCGTGGCGCGCCGCAGGCGCTCTCTCCGTGGCGTCACCGCGAGTGGAATCCGGCGCTCCGAGCGGCCGGACTCGAGCATCGCTCGGTGTACGCGCTCCGGCATACGTACGCCTCGCTTTCGATCGCCGCTGGCGTCTCACTGTTCGAGCTCTCACGGCTCATGGGCACGTCGCCGGCGATGCTTGACAAGACGTACGGCCACTTGCTCCCGGACGCGCTCGACCGGGCGCGATCGGCGCTGGACGTGTTCATCGCGAACGCCGCGGAAGCGGCAGAAGGAGGCGGCTAGGTTGGGCACTGCAAGAGAGACCGCAGAAGCGCTCGCGCGAGAGGTCTACAAAGACGAACTGACGCGAGAGGGCTACCTCGTCAACCCGGATGCGGACGTCGAAGCCGCCAAGCAGCGAGCGGCGATGCGGCTTGCGAACAGCGCAGCCGCGCGCAAGCTCATGTTCAGGGATCTGGTCGAGACGACACGACGGCTGACGATCGGTACTCAGCGCTACGTCGACACGGGCACGGGCTGGCGCAAGCTGATCGAGACGAAAAGCGGCGGAACCACGAGGCTGACACGCGGCGAGGCCGCGTACGTCGAGAACGTTTGGGGACTTTCCGGGGACACAACCACGGAGGCCGAAAGCTGAAACTCCGCGGTTTGCAGGTAGTCCAGTCGGGGCGCCGAGATTTGAACTCGGGACCTCTGGTCCCCCAGACCAGCGCGCTAACCAGGCTGCGCCACGCCCCGCGGCTCGGACACCTTAGCGCGTGGTCCCCCACGCGGGCACGACTCGTCAGGCGAGGCGCTTGTAAAGCCGATCGATGAGCTCGGGCATTTCCTCGAGCTTGTCGGTGATGACCCGGATTCGGAATTCCCGGAAGTGCTGCGGCTCGACCTCGAGCGCCTGCGCGATGCGCTCGATGACGTCGTTCGAGGGAACTGGGCGGTTGCCGTGGACGATGTGATTGAGGTAGCCGGCCGAAAGATCCGCCTTGTCGGCGAGGCCGCGGTACGTCGTTCCGGTGTCCGCCATCAGCCGCTCGATGGTCATTCCGAAATGGTCGTCGCTGTAGCGCCGTCTCTTTGGCATTAGCGTTCACTTACCCATTTCGGCACGTCTCTCACCCCCACGCGATCGTCCTCGGCGGCAGCACGAGTGCGCAGGTCGACCGAATCGTCCTCCAGCGACTTGCGTCCCACGGTTACGCGCAGCGGCGCACCGATGAGATCGGCATCCGCGAACTTCTCGCCAGGGCGCTCGTCGCGATCGTCGAGGAGCACGTCCCGTCCGGTTCCGGAAAAATCATCGGCCACCGCCTCGGCGATCGCGAGTACCTCCTCAGAACCGCCGTGGAGTGCGAGCACGTGGATTTCGTACGGCGCGATGGAGCTCGGCCAGACGATCCCTCGTTCGTCGTGGTGCTGCTCGACGACGGCCGCCATCACGCGCGCGGGGCCGATTCCGTAGCTCCCGCCCACGAGCGGTTTCTCCTTTCCATCCTCGTCGAGAAAGGTTGCTCCGAAAGGCTCGGAATAGCGTGCTCCGAACTTGAAGATGTGTCCGATCTCGATGGCCGTCTGGAAGTGGAGTGCTCCGCCGCACCTCGGGCAGCGGTCTCCCTCACGAGGCTGACGGAGATCAGCGAACCGAGGCTCGAAGTCGCGGCCCGCCTGGACGCCTTTGAGGTGCCACCCCGTGCGATTCGCTCCCGCAACGAACTGGCCGTCGTGGAGTGTCTCGTCCGCGACGATCTCACCTGAGAAGCCAACCGGCCCGAGCGACCCGCCGTCCGCACCGAACGCCTCGCGAATCTCGTCGTCTGTCGCCGGCCTGAAGTCTGAGCCGAGTGCCGTGGCCATCTTCGCTTCTTCGAGCCGGTCGTCACCGCGTACAAGGCCGAGGACGAGTGTCCCGTCGGGCTTTACGACCGGCATCGCCTTCGACGTCGCGGCCGCATCGACACGGAGGAAGTCCGCGAGCGCCTCGATGGTCGTGACGCCGGGTGTTTCGACGTCTTCAGGCCTGTCAAGTGATGCCGGGAAGTCGGGCGAGCGCGGAATGCCGGTCGCGATTTCGAGGTCCGCCGCGTAGTCGCACTGCTCGCACGTCACGAGGGTGTTCTCGCCGGATGCTGCAGGCGCGAGGAAGTCCTTCGACTCCTTGCCCCCCATCATCCCCGACTCCGCATCCACGTAGTGGAACTCGATCTCCAGGCGCTCGAGCATGTTGTGGTAGGCACGCTCGTTCTTTCGGAAGCTCTCGTCGAGTCCGGCTTCGTCGCGGTCGAACGAGTACGCGTCCTTCATGATGAACTCGCGCAGGCGGAGCAGGCCTCCGCGAGAGCGCGGCTCGTCACGTTCCTTGATGGAGAAGTGGTACAGGATCTGCGGTAGTTGTCGATAGCTCGCGATCTCCTTGGCGTGGAACGTCACCGTCTCTTCGTGCGTCATCGGCAATACATACTCCCGCCCGTTTCGATCCTGGAGCCTGAAGATCTCGGCGATGTAGTCGCGGCCGGACTGCTGCCAGAGCTCAAAGGGGGTCAGCACCGGCATCAGCATCTCCTGGCCCCCGATCGCGTTCATCTCCTCTCGAATGATCTGGACGACCTTCTGATGGACACGCCAGCCCAGAGGAAGGAACGTCCACACTCCCGCGCTCACCTGCCGGATGTAGCCCCCGCGGACGAGCAGCTTGTGCGATACGGCTTCCGCGTCGGCAGGGTCGGCGCGCAGCGTGGGGATGAACAGCTGTGACTGGCGGGTGACCATCGTGAGTCGACCTAGGCTAGTCGAGGGGGATCAGGGAGGCTTCCGCCAT
>JACCVK010000324.1 GCA_013698195.1 Actinomycetota bacterium
CCTTAACAACCGGTGTCAGACACCGCCTGTTAAGCGGCGCCAAGAGCGCAACGATTCCTCCACACCAGTTCTTTCCGCGACGACGAGCCCGTACCGTCGGACCGTGGCCAGAGCACGCCGAGAGTTCGTCGCCGGCGCCGTGTACCACGTCTTTGCGCGGGGCAGTAACCGACAAGCGATCTTCAGCTACGACTCCGATCGGGTCGACTTCCTTGCGGGTCTGGACAGAGTCGTCTCGCGAGGGAACCTACGCTGCCTTGCTTACTGCCTGATGCCGAATCACTACCACCTCGTGCTCGAAACGCGTGACGGCCAGCTCTCGCGCGCGATGCAGACCCTCAACGGCCGATACGCGCTCCGGTTCAACCGGCGCTATGGCCGCGACGCGCACCTCTTCCGAAATCGCTTCGGGGCGATACGTCAGTCGTCCGATGGTCAGCTGCTGTGGACACTGCGATACACCGTCAGGAACCCTGTCGAGGCCGATCTGTGCGGGCAGCCAGACGAGTGGCGCTGGAGCAGCTACCGCGCTTCGGTGGGGCTCGAGAACGTGCCGCAGTTCCTTGATGTGCGCGGGCTTCTTCGGTACTTCGGAGACACGCCTGATCGGGCCACGAGGGCTTATCGCGCGTTTGTAGACGACGTCGTCGGTGTCTGACACCGTCTGTGAAGAGCCACGATACGATGGGTGCGTGGTGGTCGAGTTCTCGCTCGACGGACGCACGGTCAGCGCGCCCGCAGGCGAGCTTCTCGTTCATGCGGCCGCGCGCCACGTGACGTTCATCCCCACGCTCTGCCACGACTCGAAGCTCGACCCGTACGGCGGCTGTCGCATGTGCGTGGTCGAGGTCGAAGGATCGCCACGACCGCTGCCCGCCTGCGCAACCCGCGTCGCCGAAGGATTGGTCGTCTCCACGAACGGCCCGATCACTGACTTCCAGAAGACGCTCACGGAGATGCTCCTCTCCGAGCACCTGAATGCGTCGCCCGGCGGCCGGCCGAACGAGCTCCGCGACATGGCGAACGAGCTCGGCGTCGAAGCGCCGCTGATCCTCCCAGACGCGAAGCGCGAGGAGTACGACGACCGCAACCAGCTCATGGGCTATGACCCGGACGCCTGCATCCTTTGCAACCGCTGCGTCCGCTACACGCAGGAGGTCATGCAGTGCTCGGCGCTCTCACTGGAAGGGCGCGGCGGACACTCGCGGATCGTTCCAACCTGGGGGCTCTCTTGGCTCGACACGGAGTGCGAGCTCTGTGGCGGGTGCCTCTCGGTCTGCCCGACGGGCGCGATCTACGAGAAGTTCGAGGAAGGCACGAAGCAGCCTGAGCGCCAGCTCGAGCAGGTTCGAACGACCTGCACGTTCTGCGGCGTCGGCTGCCAGATCGACCTCAACCTCGATCCGGAGACGAAGCACATCGTGAAGGTGACGTCGAAGGACGAGTACATGCCGAACGAGGGCAACCTGTGCGTGAAGGGACGGTTCGCGTTCAACTTCGTCCACCACCCCGACCGGTTGACGCAGCCCCTCGTCAGGGGCCACGACGGCGAGCTGCATCCGACGACGTGGGAGCACGCGCTGGAAACAGCCGCCGCCGGCCTGCGAGGAGTCATCGACCGGCACGGCTCTCAATCCGTCGGCTTCCTCTCGTCTGCCCGCCTGACGAACGAGGAGAACTACCTCATCCAAAAGCTCGCGCGCACCGTGGTTCGGACGAACTCCGTCCACTCGTGCGAGTCAACCTGACACGCTCCAACTCTTTACGGCCTGGTCAGGTCGTTCGGCAGAGGAGCCAGCACCAACTCGATTCCCGAAATCGAGAACGACCGCTTCCTGTTCGTCATCGGCTCCAACACGACCGAGGCACATCCGGTTCTGGCCCTGCGGATCAAGAAAGCGGTGCGAAAGGGCGCGACGCTCGTCGTCGCCGACCCGCGGAAGATCTGGCTGACGAAGCTCGCAAAGCGGCACTTGCAGCTCCGGCCGGGTACGGACGTGTGGCTGCTCAACGCGATGATGTACACGATCCTCGAGGAAGGTCTCCAGAACGACGACTACATCCGGGAGCTCACGGAAAGCTTCGACGCCGTCCGTGAGGTCGTCATGCGGTACCCGCCCGAGGAGGCGGAGAAGGTCACGGGCGTGCCCGCCGAGGCAATCCGCGCGACCGCACGCGAATACGCGACCGAACGGCACGCGGGGATCTTCTACACCCTCGGGATCACCGAGCACGCCTGCGGCGTCGACAACATCTGGTCGCTCTCGAACCTCGTGCTCATGACGGGCCACCTCGGGTACGAGTCGACGGGTCTCAATGCCCTTCGCGGTCAGAACAACGTCCAAGGGTTGAACGACTCGGGAGCAAACCCGTCGTACCTTCCCGGGTACCAGTCGCTCGACGACGAGGAGATACGGCGCAAGTTCTCGGACGCCTGGGCCGTCGAAGTTCCGGAGCGGCCCGGGTACCGCCTCGACCAGATGATCTCCGGGCTGCACGACGGCCGAATCAAGGCGCTGTACCTCGTCGGCGAGAATCCGGCTCAGACCGAGCCAAATGCCCACCACGTCGAGGAAGGGCTGGCAGGACTCGAGTTCCTCATGTCGCAGGACATCTTTCTGAACGACTCGACGCGGAAGTACGCGCACGTCGTTCTGCCTGCGTCGAGCTTCGCGGAGAAGGACGGAACCTTCACGAACACGGAGCGCCGGATCAGCCGCGTCCGCACGGCTGCTCCCCTGCCCGGGGAGGCGAAGGTCGACCGCGAGATCGTCATCCTCATGGCGCGGGCTCTCGGCGGAAATTGGCCCGAGTACGCCGATGCCGAAGCCGTCTGGAACGAGCTCGCCGACCTCTCGCCGAACTGGCACGGCATCCGGTACGACAGGATCGAGGAAAACGGGATGCAATGGCCATGTCCGGATCGCGACCATCCGGGGACGCCCTACCTGCATGCGCCG
>JACCVK010000341.1 GCA_013698195.1 Actinomycetota bacterium
CGATACTCAGGAGCCCGAGAGCGACATCGAGCTCGACGGTACGGAGCTCGACGCCGCGATGCCCGCGCCGGTCGATTCGCGCGTCGCCGAGTGACGCAGAAGCCACTCGCCGAAGCCGACCCAAAACTCATCCGCCCCGCTCTCGCGGACCTCGTCGCGTACGAGCCGGGAAAGCCCGTAGAGGAGGTTCAACGCGAGCTCGGACTCGAGCGCGTCGTCAAGCTCGCCTCCAACGAAGGCCAGTACGGGCCGTTCCCGGCAGCGCTCGACGCGATCGAGCGCGCTTCGCTCGAGCTGAACCGGTATCCGGACGGCGGGGCGTACCGCCTCCGCCGTGCGCTCGCCGACCGACACGACGTTCGCTTCGAGGAGGTCACGGTTTGCGCAGGGGCGGACGCGGTGATCGGCTATGTCACGCTCGCGACCCTCGACCCAGGTGACGAGGTCGTCACCGGCTGGCCGTCCTTCGCGACCTACGTCATCGACCCGGTCAAGGCCGCCGCGACGCCGATCAAGGTTCCGCTGCGTGCGCACCGCTTCGACCTCGATGCGCTGCTCGAGGCGATAACCGCTCGGACGAAGCTCGTGTTCGTCGCCGCCCCCAATAACCCGACGGGCACGACGAACGTGCGTGCGGAGCTCGACGCGTACTTCGACGCCGTGCCGTCACACGTGCTCACCGTCGTCGACCAGGCGTACTTCGAGTACGTCGACGATCCGAGCTATCCCGATGCAATCGAGGAGTACGCGAAGGCGGGGCACCGGATTCTCGTGCTGCGCACGTTCTCGAAGATCTACGGTCTGGCCGCACTGCGCGTCGGGTACGGAATCGGCTCCGAGGACGTCATCAGCGCGATCACGAAGGTGCGCCGTGCCTTCGACGTGGCGTCGGTTGCGCAGGAGGCGGCGCTCGCGAGTCTCGACGACTCCGCCGAGATC
Organism: Actinomycetota bacterium; assembly: GCA_013698195.1. Lineage (GTDB taxonomy): Bacteria > Actinomycetota > Thermoleophilia > Gaiellales > Gaiellaceae > GMQP-bins7. The sequence continues at coordinate 940 of JACCVK010000341.1, forward strand.
GTCCGTCGCCGGGCCGCTAATCGCGAAGCGATGACGTTGCTCAAGCGGACGCTTCGCGATGCCGGTCTCGATCCCGTCGAGCCTGCGGTCGCCAACTTCGTCTTCGTCGAGGTGGACGATGCGGTCGCGCTGAACGATGCGCTCTTACATCGAGGAGTGATCGTGCGGCCGCTCGGATCGTTCGGCGCCCCGAACGCCCTACGCATCACCGCCGGAACACCGGACGAGATCGCGTTTCTCGGGGACGCGCTCGCCGCGGTGACTGCGCTGCGGCCCGGCGTCTAGCGTGCCGTTTCTGGGCCAACGTGAACCGCGACTGAACCGGTCCCGGCCGGGTCGGTAGGTATCCTCCGCCCCTGGCGCCCATGGCGGGCGCTTGCCCGCTTGGAAAACTTTCTGTGCGTACGACTCTGAAGAGAGGCCTAGGGCGCGCCGCCCAGAACGGAAACGGCAAGCCGATCCTGCCGCCGGGCGCGATCTCTGCCGTCACCGTCTACCGGCAGGAGCCGAGCGGCTCCCGGATGGGTCGAGTCGGCGGCGTGCTCGGGTGGCTCGGCATCATTTCGCTCGTCTTCCTCGCCGGATCGGCCGGCGGCGCGTATCTCTACTTCCACGAGTCGGTCGCTGCTGTGGCCGCAAGTACTCCTGAGGTAAAGAAGGCAGCGCAGCAGCTCGACGTCCCTCTCCCTGGGCAGCCGGCAATCGCGCTCGTCATCGGCTACGACTTTCGCGTCGCGGACGGCAAAGGTGCGGCCTCGCGCTCGGACACGATGATGCTCGTGCGTGCCGACCCGCAGACAGACTCGATCTCGCTTCTCTCCTTCCCGCGCGACATGCGCGCCGAGATCCGGTGCCCAGGCCGGACGCCCTTCTTCGACAAGATCGCCCACGCCTACCAGGCGTGCGGGCCGCAGGGCTCTCTCAACACGGTGAAGAACCTCACTAAGCTCGACATCAACTACCTGATCACGGTCAATTTCCGCGGCTTCGTCCAGATCGTCGATCGGCTCGGCGGAGCGTGGATCGACGTCGATCGCCGCTACTTCAACGATCGCAGCGGCCCGTTCGGATACGCGACGATCGACCTCCGCGCCGGGTACCAGAACCTGACGGGGCGGCAGGCGCTCGACTACGTCCGCTACCGCCACTCGGACTCCGATCTCTACCGGGTATCCCGCCAGCAGCAGTTCGTGAAGGCGTTCAAGGGGCAGATCCAGGACAGCTTCGGGCCGACTGCCTTGCCGAAGGTCGTCAACGCGGTCACGAAGAACGTGGAGGTCGCGCAGGGC
>JACCVK010000347.1 GCA_013698195.1 Actinomycetota bacterium
ACGCGAGCAGGAAGCCTTGCAGGAAGGTGATGAACTCGTTGGTCTCGGCGGCGTCGGACTGCGCCTGCTGCGCGCCGGTCTGAACCTGCGTGCCCTCGGGCAGGATCTCCTCGATCTGGGCGACGAGCTCCTGCTCGGACGCGTCCGGCTTTGCCGCGACGGCGATCTCGTCGAGCCGTCCGTCCTTCTGCATCAGGCTCTGCGCGGTCGCGAGGTCGAAGCCCGCGAGAGTTGCGCCCCCGATCGTGAGTCCGGAGCTGAACTGCATGATCCCCGAGATAGGCAGACGCCTCACCGGGCCCTCGACCTGCACGCCGATCGTCTGGCCGACCTCGAAGCCCTCCTTCGCCGCGGTCTCCTTGTCGACGACGACCTCGCTCGGCCCCGGCCACGACCCCTCGACGAGGGTCAGCGGGTTGAACGGCGAGCTCGGGTTGGCGATCGAGAAGCCGAGGTTGGGTGCGCCCCCGTAGACGACTGCCTTGCCGTCATCGCCGATGAGCTGAGCAGCATCCGAGTCCACGCTGCCTTCCGCCGCCGCGACGGCGGGCAGCCCTTGCACCTCTGCGAGCAGCGACTCGTCGAAGGTCGGCTCGGTGACGCCGCTTCCCTCGCTCAGGTCGAACGCCGACCTGCCGGAGATGACCGCGTTCGAGCCCTCGCGGATGTCCGTAAAGATCCTGTCGAACGCCTGGTCGATCGAGTCCGTGAGGACGTAGGTGCCGCTGATCATCGCGACCCCGAGCACGATCGCAAGGGCCGTCAGCGCCGTTCGCAGTTTCCGCCCGAAGAGCCCGCGGAGGGCAACGCGCGTCATTCGTAGGCGATCGCCTGGAGCGGGTCGAGCTTCGCCGCGCGGCGCGCGGGCATGATCGCAGCGAGGATCCCGATGACGATCGCGACGATCGTAAGCACGATGAGCTGCCCCCACGGGATCGAGAAGCGGATGTCGAACTCGGCCAGCGCTCGGTTCACGAGAGCCGCGAGGAAGATCCCGAGCGGGAGTCCCACAGCCGCTCCGATGAGCGCCGTGATCACGCTCTCCTGACGGATCATCCGCCGGATCTGGCGGCGCGTCATCCCGATGGCGCGCAGCATGCCGATCTCACGCGTCCGCTCGTAGACCGAGAGGACGAGCGTGTTGATCATCCCGAAGACGCTGATGAAGACGGAGAAGGTCAGCAGCACGTAGAGGAACGTGAGGAACTCGTTGATGTCCTGATCCTCGCGCTGGATCCACTCCTCGCGCGTCTCGACCTGCGAGTCGGGGAAGCCGGAGATCGACTCCTCGAGCTGCCTCGTTGTCTCGGCGGTCGGATCGCCGGAGACGTTCGCCCAGGTCCAGCGGTTCAGCGGGCGATCGTAGAGCCTGTCGAAGAGCTGCCTGGACACGGTGACGCTGTCGAGGAGAGGGTAGAACGGCGGCGGCTCGTAGACGCCCACGACCTCGAGCTCGGCGGTTCGGTTCGTGGCCGAGAGGAGCTCCAAGGAGTCTCCGAGAGCGACGTCGTGATCCTCGGCGTAGTTCGAGGTGACGATCGCACCCGTGGTGCCGAGCCCGGAGAGCGCCTCGTCGTCTCCCTGCTTCCAGTCGAAGACGTAGGTATCGAGAATCCTGTCGGGCTCGATGCCGCTGACCTCCGAGTCGTCGCCGTTCACCTCGGCGACCCCGGAGCGAACATGCGTCACGACCTCGAGCGCGGACGACGTCCCGAAGGCGTCGCCGACCGCCGAGGGGAAGGGCGTGTACCCGTCCGAGGCCGTCACGACGTAGTCGGCGACGACCTGCTCCTCGATCGCCTCTCGATTCGAGGCCTTCATCCCGTTCGTGAGCGTGGCAACGAAGGCGACGAGAGCGATTCCGATCATCAACGCCGCAGCCGTAGAGGCGGTCCGACCCGGGTTTCGCACGGCGTTCCCGCTCGCGAGCTTCCCGGCGGCACCGCCCGCGCGCCGCGCGGCGAAGCCCCCCAGCGCCGCTAGCGGCTGAACGAGCCGTGACGAGAGCATC
>JACCVK010000029.1 GCA_013698195.1 Actinomycetota bacterium
TGCGCCACTTCTGGTAATCGCGCGCGCATGAAACTACTTCTAGAACCACACCTACTTCCGTACCCCTGCCCTCGTTCCGCTCCGAAACGCCGAGATCAGCGCCCTGACCGAGTTTGCGCACCCTACGGGCACGGAAAGGGTGACTGAGCAGGGTTGACCGGGCCGGCGCGGTCAGGGGCTCCCGGGCGTGGGTCGCGGGGACGCCGCTCGTGCTACCTGTACGGTGCTGATGTTGGACTGGGCTGGGCCAGGGAATCACCGCAAGACCCAGCGTTCCTTCCACACAGAGGAGACGGATATGTCGGAGCTCGAGCGCGACCAGGACGTGCACGGCCCTGCAGACGGCGGAGCCGCCCCCGGGCAGCACGACGGCGGCGCAGACGGCGGAGCCGATAGCGGCGCAGACGGCGGAGCTGACGGAGGCGCAGACGGCGGAGCTGACGGGGGCGCAGATCAGGGCACACACGGCCCTGCAGATGGCGGTGCGGCTGGCGTTTCGGGAGAGCATGACGGCGGTGCGGACGGCGGCGCCGACAGCGGCGCCGCCTGAGCGCCGGCAAGGCTGAGTGCAGGCAACTCGCGTAGTGCACGGCGAGGGCCTTGCGAGCGATCGCCAGGCCCTCGCTCGGTGCGTCGGCGACCCGGAGTCCTTCCGTGCGCACTGGGGGCGGGCACCGCTCTTCTCCCCGGCAGACTCGCTGCCCCGGGGCTTCGACGACCTTCTCGATCTCGAAGTTGTCGACGAGCTGCTCTCGCGCCGGGGGCTGCGCACACCCTTCCTGCGCCTGGCGAAGGACGGCGTGGTCATCGACGCTAGTCGTTTCACCCGCCCGGGCGGAGTCGGCGCCGAGATCGGGGACCAGGTAGACGAGCAGGCGGTCGCGGCGCTGTTCGCCGACGGCGCGACGGCGGTGCTCCAGGGCCTCCACCGCATGTGGCCGCCGATCATCGACTTCGCGATCGGGCTCGGCGGTGACCTGGGGCACCCCGTGCAGGTCAACGCTTACATCACGCCGCCGTCGTCGCGCGGCTTCTCGGCCCACTACGACCTCCACGACGTGTTCGTGCTCCAGATCGCCGGCGAGAAGCGCTGGATCGTGCACGAGCCGGTGCTCGAGGCGCCGCTCCGCTCACAGCCCTGGACGCAACGCCGCGCCGAGGTGGAGGCCGCCGCGGAGACTGGCGAGCCGGTCGTGGACGTCCTCCTCACGCCGGGCGATGCGCTGTACCTGCCGCGCGGCTTCCTCCATGCGGCCGAGGCTCTGGGCGAGGTCTCCGCCCATCTGACGGTCGGGGTGCACGTCCATACGCGTCAGTCCATCGTCCAAGCTCTCGTCGAGTTAGCCGAGGACGAGCTCGAGCTCCGACGATCGCTGCCGCCCGGCATCGACGTTGCCGAACCCGGTGACGTGGAGCCTGAGCTGGAAGCTGTTCTGCAAGCGCTGCGCACGCAGCTCGAGTCCGCATCCGCCGCGGACGTCGCCGAGAAGCTACGCTCACGTGCCTGGCGGTCGATGCGCCCCGGGCCGCTCGCGCCACTTCTCCAGGCCTCGGCGATGTCCACTGTCCTGGTCGGCGACGAGGTTAGGCTCCGCGCCGGCTTGCGGGCCATCCTTCGCGGGGAGGCCTCGCCGCGACTCGTGCTGCCGGACCGCGTGCTAGACATCGATCCGGCGAGCGCGTCGGCAGTGCGAGCGCTGCTCGACGGAGGGGTGGCCGAGGTCGGGGACGACGGAGGCAACGCGCTGCCGCTCGATTTGGCTCAGCGTCTCCTGCGTGAGGGCGTCGTCGTGCCCGCCGGCGCTTGACGAACGGGCAAGACGGCGAGCCGCCCGCAGCGCGGGTCCGGTGTGCGTCGGCCTCCGAGGCCCGGGGGGATCCCCTGCTCGCGACCGCCGCACCCGCACAGCGATTCCTGCTCGTTGAGCAGCCGGGCGCGTGGGGTCGCGACGCAGTGCGCGAGTCGAGGCTCGACGAGTCGGTCGTCGCCACGCTCACCGACAAGATGCGCGCGGCGGGGAGCCGGCTGCTGCTGATCCGGCGCATCTTCCGCGATCCTGCCGCGGCGAGGAGGTGGGCCGTCGCCGACGCCCGCGCTGGACAGGAGCGCGTCTGGTGGGGGGAGTTCACGGACGAAAGGGAACTGGCGGAGCTCGACCTGACGGATCCGCCGGGGATCCCCACGGAGGAGCCCGTGTTCCTCGTCTGCACTCACGGGCGACGTGACCCGTGCTGTGTTCGACGCGGATGGCCGGTCGCGCTTGCTCTCGGCGGCGT
>JACCVK010000052.1 GCA_013698195.1 Actinomycetota bacterium
GTCGGGATCTTTGCCGGCTTCCTCGCGGCGGTCCTGCTCGCGCTCGCAGTCGGCGCGCTCGACTGGAGCAGCGAGCTCGGAGGCATCCTCGCCGGGGTCTCGATCCTCTTCGTCGCAGGTCTCGTCGACGACCTGCACCACCTGAGTCCGCTGGCGAAGCTCGCCGCGCAGATCGCGGCCGCGGTGATCGTGCTCGCGAGCGGACTCGAGGTCGAGATCGTCGGGAACAACGTGCTGGCGTGGACGATCGGGATCGTCTGGCTCGTCGGGATCGCGAACGCCTTCAACCTCCTTGACAACATGGACGGTCTCGCGGCCACGCTCGCGGCGATCGCCTGCGGCTACTTCGCGATCGACGCCGCGACCGAGCACGAGAACGACACCGTCCTCGTACTCGCGCTCGCCCTCGGTCTCGCCTGCGCCGCCTTCCTGCGCTTCAACCTTCCGCGAGGACGCGCGGCGGCGGTCTTCATGGGCGACTCCGGGAGTCAGGTGATCGGGTTCGGACTCGCCTCGGTCGCGCTCGCGTCGAGCTGGACCGCCGCGGGAACGACGTTCGCGACCGTCCTGCTCCCACTGCTCGTCCTCGCGATCCCGATTCTGGACACAACGCTTGTCACGCTCGTTCGGCTCGCTCAGCGACGCCCGGTAACGCAGGGCGGGAAAGACCACACATCGCACCGGCTCGTCTACTACGGCCTGTCCGAGTCGAAGGCCGTGCTGCTACTCGCTGTGGTCGCGAGCGCGCTCGGCGCAACCGCGCTCGCGTACAACGTGCTCGACAACGCGCGGCTGACCGTGGTCGGCGTCCTGCTGACGTTCGTCCTGCTCGTTCAGTTCGGCAGCTTCTTGAGCGACCTGGAGGAGCGCTCGCGGTCAGGCTCTGAGACTCGAGAGGCTCCGCTTTGGCGCGCCCTCGTCTTCGAGCCGCGGCGCCTGCTCGAGGTCGTGGTCGACTTCGTCCTCATCTGCGGCTCGTTTCTCGCCGCCTATCTCCTCGTCGTCGGCGGAAGAGGAACCGAGTTCGAGCGGTCGGTCTTCCTCTCTGCGCTCCCCATTCTGCTCGCCACGCGCTACTCGCTCTTCGTCGGGCTCGGCGTGTACCGGCGCGTATGGCGCTACGCGACTGCCCGCGACGTCGTCCCGATCGCCGCTGCGTGCGCGGTTTCGGCGATCGTCGCCTGTCTCATCCTTCTCTCTCTGCGCGACATCGGCGACTTCTCCATCGAGGTGTTCGTCGTCGACGCGCTTCTCTGCACGCTCCTGGTCGGCGCGTCGCGCTTGACCTTGCGGCTCCTCCCCGAAGCGCGCGCGAGACGCCACGGCAGGCGGGTGCTAATCGTCGGCGCAGGACGGGCCGGACGTGGACTGGCACGGGAGCTCCACGAGACGCACGAGGCGCGGGTCGTCGGCTTCCTCGACGACAATGCCCGCGTCCGCCGCCGCCGGATCCACGGGATCACCGTCGTAGGGGCACTCGACGAGGCCGCACGAGCCATAGCCGGAGCGAGGGCAGACGAGGTGCTCGTCGCGATTCCGGATGCACCGCCGGAGCGGCTCCAGCTCGTGGTGCAGGCTGCGGAGGAGGCCGGGATACCCTTGAGAATCGTGAAGCGGCGCACCGAGTTCACCGCGCCCGAGCCGGCGGAAGCTGCCCTCCCGTGACCTCTAGGAGCCCTGGTGCGCTCGCTCGCTTCCAGAGTGCGCTTCCGCTCTTGATCGTCTATTTCGCGCTCGCCGCGCTCTATGCGTGGCAGGCGTCACGGCGGCCGGTCCCGACCATCTTCACCGACGAGCTCGAGCTCACACAGCTATCCCGCTCGATCGCGGAGACCGGCGAAGCGGCGCGCCGCGGAGACCCGTACGGCGTGCCGTCGCTCGTCGCCTACTTTCTCGCACCTATCTGGTGGCTCGGAACGACCACGGCGGCATACGCGACCGGGAAGCTGCTGCTCGTCCTCGCCATGACCGCGACAATCTTCCCGGCCTACGGACTTGCGCGGCTCGTCGTTCCCCACTGGCACGCCATCGCGGCCGCGTGCGGGGCGACCGCGGTGCCCGCGCTCGCCTACTCGCCGATCTTCGTCGAGGAACCGCTCGCGTATCCGCTGTCGACGCTCGGGCTCTGGCTCATCGCGCGCGCGTTGGTGACGCCCACCTGGCCGGCGCTCGCGTTCGCAACGCTGGCTTCGGGAGTTGCCGCGTTTGCGAGGACACAGCTCGTGATCCTCTTCGTCGTTTTCGTGCTCGGGCTCCTCTGGCTCGCGTGGACATCGGAGCGCGGGCGGGGCTGGCGCTCGACCTGGAGCCGGTGGGACTGGCTCGGAGCGGGAGTGGTCGCGCTCGGGGTCGCGTTCTTCCTCTCGGCTGGGATCGGCCATGCATCGGTCAGCTGGCGCAACACGACCGGCTTCTACAAGGAGCGAATCTTCGAGCATGCATCGTGGTCGCTCGGCGCCCTCGCGATTGGAGTCGGCGTTCTTCCCCTCTTGATCGGTGTCTCGGCGCTCGTACGGCCGAAGGACGAGCCGCGCGACCCGAAGACGCGCGCCTTCATCGTGACAAGCGTTGCGGCGCTGGGGGTCTTCGTCTGGTACGCGGCGATCAAGGGTGCGTTCATTTCGACGGTGTTCTCGACGGTAGTCGTCGAGCGGAACCTCATCTACGTGACTCCGATCCTCTTCGCGGCGACCGCTCTGGCTTTCGCGCGCGGAATGGGGCGCGGTTGGGCGATTGCCGGGGCGGCGGTGCTCTCCCTGGGTGTCGTCTTGATCGTTCCGCTGCGGCTTGACACCTTTCCCTACTACGAAGCACACGGCCTTTCGATCGGGCACTTCTTCAACCGCGAGTTCCGCTGGTCCGAGACAACGATCGAAGCCGTCTTCGTTGTCGTCTGCCTCCTGGCCCTCGGCGTCGCCATTGCGCTTCGGCACCTGAGTCGCGATTCACGCGCATTCCAAGCAGTAGCCGGGGCAGCAGCCGCAGCCGTCGTCGTCTGGGGACTCACCGGCGAGGTCTACGCCGCCTCAGGCGAGCGTGACCTCTCCGAGACGATCGAGGGCAACCTCGCAAGACCGTTCGACTGGGTCGAAGAGGCCACCGGCGGTGGCTCTGTGGTCGTCATCGGTCAGGGCATCAGCGATGCAACCGGCATCTGGCTGACGGAGTTCTTCAACCCGTCGGTCCGGAAGATCTGGAGCCTTGACGGTTCGGCGAAATACGTCGGCGCCCCGATCTTGACGCCGGACCTGGAGGCTCTGAACGGCACGCTGACGCCGAATCCGGAGACGGAGTATGCGCTCGCGCTCAACGGTGTTCAGCTTGCGGCCCCTGAGGTAGACAGGCGAGGAAACGACGTCCTGTACCGCCTGGACCGCAAGCCGATGAAGCTCGCGGCAGCCGTCACCGGCATCGAGTCGGACGGTTGGATCATCGCTGAGGCCGGAGAGAAGACCGGCCGGGCTTCGTACACCCGATACGACGTCTCTCGGGACGGCTCGGGCTTCGCCGTGGTCAAGCTGTCGAGGGTTGCCTGGTGTGGCGGGGACGTGCCAGGCAGAGCGACCGTACGGATCGGTCCTGTAGGAATCGGCCCGGACAATCAGCCCACGATCGGGAAAGTAACCGGTGAGAAGACGAAGATCGTCCATCAATGCGTCACGACGCCGTTTGCGTTCCCCGCACCGCGGGTTCCGTGGCGCGTGGAGATCACGATCAAGCCGACGTTCTCCCCAAACGACATCGACCCGACGCACCCCGACCGCCGACAGCTAGGCGCCACGCTCGACGCCAGCTTCCAGCAGCTCGGAACCTGAGTACTCCGCACTAGGGCGACGCCACTACGAGGTACGTAAAGCGGAAGCGCAGGGCGAGCCGGGCGAGCGGGCCGGTGTGCTCGAGCGCTTTTGCGACAGCGGCTACCGAGGCCGGCAGCGCGACGGTTTGAGGCACGAAGAACGGGCGGAGGACGATGCGGCCGAATCCTGCACCTCGCAGGTCGGCGACGACCGCGTCGAGCCGGTACTGACGTGGGTTCAGGTCGAACACGAGCTTCTTCTCCGTGTACGTCGCCGCGTGCCGAAAGAACGCGGCCCGGTCGCGCGCGTAGTAGATCGCGCGGAAGATCGTCGTCGCGGCGACCGGCTCCGGCGGCGTGTAGTCGTTGAGATCGCCGAGCTCGACGGCGGCGCGACCGCCGAGCCTGCGGGTGGCTTCCTCGACCATCTCCGCCGTAACGTCCACTCCGCGGTAGCGAAGGTCACGCTCGAGTAAGAGCTCACCAAGCCCGCCGTCGCCGCAGGCAAGATCCAGCACCTCGTCGTCGGACTCGAGGTCGCGTCCGAGTGAGGCGATCAGCTCCGCGCGATGCGCCAGATAGGCATGCGCATCCGCGTACTGGCGCTCTGTCCACTCCTCCGCTTGACGGACGTATTGGTCCTCCTTGCGCACGGCACCAGATCGTAGGACGAGGCGAGCTCGCCCTACAGCTCGAGCAGACGTTCGGGATGTTTGCGCACGAAGCGAGCCATGCCGCGCAAATGCCAGAGCGTGTGCCGTGAGAGGAAATGACGATCGATCACCGCGGCGTAGTCGTGAACGACGACCGCGTCCGGCACGTACCAGCGCTCCCAGCCCGCCTGCATCGCTCGGTAGCAGAGGTCGATGTCCTCGCAGTAGTGTCTGAAGCCTGCATCCCAGCCGCCGATCTCCTCGAGCATCGTCCGCCGCATGAGCAGGAACGCGCCGAGGAGCCAGTCGGCTTCCACCGGCTCTGTCGCGCGCTCATCGAGGAGATAGTGGTCGCGCTGCTCGTACGCGCCACGGACGCGCCGGAGCGGCGTTCGGCGCACGATCGTGCCACGGACGGTCGGGAAGCGACGGCGCGTGGGCTGCCAGGTGCCGTCCGGCCAGAGCGTCTGCGGTCCGGCGATCCCGCACCGTGGGTTCGAGTCCGCGAACGAGACGAGTGCGGCAACGGCGCCCGGCTGCGGGATCGCATCGGGATTCGAGACGAGCACGTACTCGCCCGACGTGGCCGCGATGCCGAGGTTCACGTTGGCGGAGAGCGTCAGCGGCCGCACGTTCTCGAGTACCCGAGCTCCGGCCGGCACCTCACCGATCGAGCCGGGAAGATTGGCGATCATGAGCGTCTCGTCCACCTGCGTGACGAGCTCGGGCAGCGAGCGCGCGAGCTCGGCCGCGTGGTTGTGCGACACGACGACCGCCGACACCTTCACAGGCCCAGCGCCTCCCGATAGACGTCGAGGGTCTTCTCCGCGGTCGCCGCCCACGTGAACGACCTGGCGCGCTCGAGGCCAGCCCACACGAGTTGGTCACGCAGCGCGAGCGCGAGCCGGATGCCGTCTGCGAGCCGTTCCTCCTCGACGAACACCGCCGCGTCACCGGCGACCTCCTCGAGCGCGGGCTCCCTCGTGGCGACGACGGGCGTGCCGGATGCCATTGCCTCGAGCACCGGCAGGCCAAAGCCCTCGAACCGCGAGGGCTGGATGAGGCAGGCGGCGTTTCGGTACAGGTCGGCCAGGCGCTCGGTTTCCACATACCCGAGGAGACGGGCGCCGCGCCGGCGAAGCTCGTCTGCGAGCGCAGCATCCTTCGCGGGCCCCGCGACCACCAGAGGGAGCCCGACGGCGGTCGCCGCCCCGAGCGCGGCGAGCTGATTCTTCCGTCCCTGAATCGCGCCGACCGCAAGCACGTAGTCTCGCGAGCCTTCTCCGGGCCCGAACGCCGGATCCACGCCATTCGGCGTGACGACGATGCGACTTGGCGCGATGCCGTAGAGATCGACGAGATCGCGCTTCGTCCGCTCGGAGACGGTAAGCACGCGCACCGCCTTCCGGACCGCGCGAGGCACGACGGTACGAAAAATCCGGCCGTCCCTCCGATTCATGAGCTCGGGATCCCGCGCGAACGAGAGGTCGTGGACGGTTACGACGCACGGGCACGGCGCGCGTAACGGGAGCGCGTATTGCGTGTGGCAAAGATCCGCGCGGAGCCGGCGCAGCACCTTGGGCAGCCCCACTGCCATGCGGAGTACCTGCGAACGCGCGGGAAGCTCAACGGCCTCGATACCGGGGGGAACCAGATCAGGCCGGCGCGTCACCGCTAGGAGACGAAAGCCTGCATCGTCGGCCGGCAGGACGAGCTCGCGCAGCAGGTTCCGCACGTACGTCTCGTCGCCGGTGCGCTGCCTTCCGAGGACGTCCGCGTCCAGTACGACGAGCTTCGTCACGCCAGCTCCTTCCAGAGCGCTTCGATCTCGTCAGCCGCGCGCGTCCAGGTGAACGCTCGCGCTCGCTCGAGACCGAGCGGGACGAGCTCGTCGCGGCGCTTCTCTGCCTCGGCAATGCCCGCCGCCAGGGCAGACGTGTCGAGAGGATCCGCAAGGACGGCGGCACCACCGGCCACCTCCTCCATCGCTGTTCCGCGAGACGTCACGACCGGCGCCCCGCACGCCATCGCCTCGAGCACGGGCAGGCCGAAACCCTCGTAGAGCGACGGGTAGAGGACGCAACGCGCGCCCCGGTAGAGCTTCGCGAGATCGGTGTCGGTTACCTCGCCGATCCAGCCCTGCGTGTCGACTCCGCCCCAGCCTCGCGCGCCGACGACTCTGAGCTCGACTCCGGCGAGCCGTGCTGCCTCGACGGCCCGACTGAGGTTCTTGCGCGGCTCGAGCGTCGCCACAGCGAGCACGTAGTTGCCGTCGGCGGCCGGTCCGTTCCGCGTGAAGACGTCGTCCACGCCGTTCGGCACGACCCGTATGCGCTCGGCCGGCACGCTCGTGAGCGCGACGGTCTCCTCTTTCGTGAGCTCGGAGACCGCGACCACAGCGTCCGCCGCCCGCAGCGTGCGGCGCAGCCCTGCCCGCCCGTAGAGGCGGTGCCAGCGGGGAAACGCCTCCGGATAGCGGAGGATCGCGAGGTCGTGCACGGTCAAGACGACTGGCACGCGTGACTTGGACGGTCCGCGAAACGTCGTGCAGTGGAGGAGATCGAGGCCGTGACCGCCCCGGCGAAGCGCGAGCGGATACCAGATCGCGTCGCGAACGACGCTGGACGCAGGTCGACGCCCGCCGAACGAAAGAAGCTCGAGCTCGAGTCCCGGCCGGCCGCGAAGCGCGCCCACGAGCCCACGAACGTGACGCGCGGTGCCGGCTTTCGTCTGGACGAGCGGCGACACGTCCACGCCGACCCTCATGCCGGATCTCCGAGCCTGCGCACGACCTCCCGCACCGCTGCGCGCGGCTCCTCGTACTCGAGCAGCGCGAGTGCGTTCTCGGCGGAGCACCAGCAGTAGCCGACGTGCTCCTCGTCGAGCTGCGGCTCCCAGCCCGCAGAAGCCTCGACCGCGAACGCGTGCACCGCGATCTCGGTGACCTCCGGCGAGAAGCGGGCACGCACGTCGGGCGGCTCGTCTACGAGGCGATACGCGAACTCTCGCTCCAGGTTCTCGGGAACCGCGTCGAGACCGGTCTCCTCGCGCAGCTCGCGTG
>JACCVK010000108.1 GCA_013698195.1 Actinomycetota bacterium
ATCTACCGCTGACTGCGTACGTCTCGCTGTCCTCTCAATACTGCCGCGGTTCTCATCTCTTGTCGCCGACGGCGGATGGCTACGCGAGTCGACGGCCCAACTACCCGCACGACAAGTCGCTGAGAGCCTCGAGGAAGCACTTTCGAGAATGGAGGAAGATATTCGCGATGTGCGTGTCGGAGGCCCTTCCCGCGTCCACTGCGTAGATGCGCGAGCGCTTCCTCTGGACGATGACTCCATCGACGCGGTCATCACATCGCCGCCGTATCCAAATCGGCACGACTACACGCGGGTCTTCGCCGTGGAGCTCGAGCTCGGCTTTTCCCTGGGCCCTGCGATCAAGGACCTCCGCTACCGAGCCCTGCACTCACATCCGGAGGCCCGTCGCCCCTCGCACGTTCCGTCTTACCACGAGGCTGACGTGTTGACCACCCAGGTCGATCAGGTAGCTCAAAGGCATCCCGATCCACGGATTCCTCGAATGCTTAGCGGCTATTTCGAGGACTTGTTCGTGGTCTTGTCGGAGATACGTCGAGTGCTCGTCCCGGCTGGTCGTGCGGCGCTCATCGTGGGGAACGCCCAATACTCGGGCATCTCGATTCCGGTGGACGAACACCTCGCCGACGTAGCCGAACGCGCCGGCTTCGTGGTGGACAGCGTCAATACCCTCCGGATGCGAGGTAACAGCGCCCAGCAGATGGCGGTCTACGGTCGACGAGCAGCTCGCGAGTCGGCTGTCTGCCTAACACTCGCCTAGTACGGGCAGCTATTTCCTCCCTGCGTAAGGGCTACACGACTGGCTTAGCCGCTATTGCGCGACTGGCTCGGCAGGTCATTCGTCCATACTCTCGCGTCGATGCCAATCGAGGTCGGGATATGGCGGGTCGACGGCGAGGACGTCACGCGCGTCGTGTCCTCGAAGCTCGGCAACGAAGAGCGCCTCGAGGACATCCTCGAACAGGACGTAAGCATCCTTGGCCTCGACGTTCTGTTGATCATCGGTCGCCAGGTGACCACCGATTTCGGCAAGCGAATCGACCTGTTCGCAGTCGACTCGCAGGGCGTGCTGTACGCGATCGAGCTGAAGCGACACCGGACGCCCCGCGAGATCGTCGCACAGCTGCTCGACTACGGCTCCTGGCTGCGCGGCCTCGACCTCGAACGCATCTCGGAGATGTACGCCCGGAACAACGTCAACGAGAGCTTCTCCGACGCGTTCGTCGACCACTTCGGCGAGGCGGTGCCCGAGACGCTGAACGAGAGCCAACAGCTGATCATCGTCGCCTCGGAGCTCGACGCTAGTACGGAACGGATCGTCTCGTATCTGACCGACTTCGGCGTCCCCATTAACGCCGTGTTCTTCCGCTACTTCAAGGACGGCGATCGCGAGTACCTCGCCCGGAGCTGGCTCCTCGATCCGGTAGAGGCGGAAGGCAGGGCTCGTCGGGCCGGACGGAAGGGCAAGGCTGCCTGGAACGGCCAGGACTTCTACGTCTCGTTCGGCGTCGACCAGCAGCGCACGTGGGAGGACGCCCGACGATACGGATTCATCTCCGGGGGCGGTGGCAAGTGGCACAGCCAGTCATTGAATGCGCTCGAACCCGGGCATCGGGTCTTCGTGAACATCCCCAAGGTGGGCTTCGTCGGCGTAGGCGAGGTCGAGGAGACTGTCGTGCACGTGAAAGACTTCACGGTGAACGTCGACGGCAGCCCGACGCCCATTCTCGAAGCGCCTCTGAAAGCCACCGCCATGGGAGCCCATGCAGACGACCCGGACCTGTCCGAGTACGTCGTGGCCGTGAAGTGGCTGACAACGATTCCGGAAACCCAGGCGATCTGGGAGCCCGGAATGTTCGCGAACCAGCACACCGCGTGCCGGCTCCAAGGTGAGAAGGGCGAGTTCACGATCGCGCGGGTGAGCGAGCGCATGGGCGTCGACGAGACTGGATAGTCGCCTTCGTGCTTCGCGTGATCAACTCACGCATGAGGGTGCCACACACACGCAAGCGCGAGCCGCGCGGCGATCCAGCCAACCGTGTCCTCGTCGAGCATGCCCGCCGCCCGGACCCGCTCAACGAGATCTGAGGGGTGCGTCACGAGCACGCCGTCGATCCAGAACGGGCGCGGCGCCTCACCCCAGTACGCCTCGTGAAAGCAGAGAGCCGCTCGGATCGGCACGTCCTTCGCGCGCCCGTTGACAGCGCACGCCATGACGTCGACGTGGCGCTCGATGGCATCTACCGACGCCTACGCGTCGGACGCGTCCACTTCGAGCTCGAGGTCGCCGCGCAGCGTCGAGTCCACGACCCAGATGCCCGATGGCGCGACGACGACGAGCTCCACGCGTGCCGGCGATCCGGGCACGTGGAGGTCATGCAGCACGATCGCGACGTCGTCCAGCTCACGTTCGAGAAACGCGCCGACGCGCTCCTCGGCACCTTGCTCGCGACCGTGCCGCATGACGTTCGGGCCTTGCGTCATCCACGGTCAGCGTTCCACGGGTCGCGCGCCTCGCCTACCGACGGAACGGAGGGTTC
>JACCVK010000041.1 GCA_013698195.1 Actinomycetota bacterium
GGAGGGATTGTCACGGTGGGCAATCGGTCGTTGACTCAGTGCGGAGCGTCAGGTCGACCATGGAGGCTAGAAGTGCGCGATAACCGCGGAAGCCGGGCCGCAGTAAAGGACGAGTCTGGACAGGTTCTCCTCTTGGCGGCGTTGGCCATGGGGATGTTGCTCGTCATGACGGCCTTGGTGGTCGACATCGGCAAGGCATTCCTCGTGCAACGCCAGCTTCAGGCGGGTGTGGACGCGGCCGCGCTGGCCGGCGCGCAGCACCTCCCGGATCCCACCGAGGCCCAGACGGTTGCGCAAGAGTACGGTCCTTCGTCCGGATCGAAGAACGAGGTCGTCGTCGGCTCGAACGTCACCACGAGCGTGACGATGCGCTGCGTGAAGTCGGCCCCCGGATGCTCCCCGACGGCGAACGCCTACAACGCAGTCAAGGTGGACGCGTCGTCGGACGTGAGCCTGCTGTTCGCGCGCATCATCGGGATCGACAAGCTCAAGGTGAAGGCCACGGCGACGGCGTGCTCACCGTGCACTGCGAAGCCCCTCGACATCATGCTCGTGCTCGACCGTACGGGCTCGATGTGCCAGTTCGGGCCCGGCCAGCCTGACTCGAACTGCACCGACCTGAACAACGCGAAGAACGGCATCCGCACGTTCCTCCAGTTCATGGACCCTGCCCTCGACAAGGTCGGACTCGCGGTCTTCCCGCCGGCTCTCGACCGCTCCTGGGTCGCCACCTGCCCGTATAAGCCCTGGCAGGGGAATCCTGCGGGACCAACGCCGGACGGCCGGTATTTCGGCTACGACGCGTGGTGGCCGGAATGGGACCTGACCGACTCTCGGGGCCAGACGCCTTCTGTCTATACCGTCGCGTCGCTCGAGTACGACTACCTCGTCCAGAGCAGCGGCTCCTGGATCCTCAACCTCAGCTCCGCGCTGATCCAACGACTGGGCTGCGCCGGGGGTGCCGGAAGCACGCATTACGCGTCTGCGATCGAGGAAGCCCAGCATGAGCTCAGCATCAACGGAAGAGGCTTTGTCAACGGCAAGAACGTGCAGGACGTCATCGTGTTCCTCTCGGACGGCGCCGCGAACACGTCGCCGCAAGCACTGCCGACGAATCACTGGCGCAACAACCCGAGCTGGACTTCGAAGCCGTGCGGCTCAGGAGTTCAGGCCGCGGCCAATGCGAAGAACGCGGGGATCATCATCTACACGATCGGATACGACCTCGATGCCGGTGGAGCCGCTCCCGAGCGCTGTCTTGCGGCGAATCCCGCCAACGGGCACCAGGGCTCCAGCCCGGAGGGAGCGCAGTCGTGGGGCAGCACGGCGTTCGATGCGATTCAGGCGATGGCGTCCCTGGACGAGCAGAACAAGCCCCTCTTCTACAACAAGCCGAACCCGGGAAGCCTCAATCAGATCTTCACCAAGATCGCGGCCGATCTCGCGCGACCTGCCGCCCGGCTGATCGACGACAACACGCCGTAGCGCGATGAGAGCATTCCCCACACGAAGGCCTGTCCGCAGGTCGGAGGAAGGGCAGGCGATGGTCGAGTTCGCGCTCGTCATCCCGGTCCTGCTCCTGCTCGTGATGGGGATCATCCAGTTCGGGATCCTCTTCAACAACTACGTCACGCTCACGGACGCTGTGCGCGCCGGCGCACGCCAGGCCGCGGTCAGCCGTGACCTTCCCGACCCAGTCATGGCTGCCACGAACCGCGTGAAGCAGTCGGGAGCAGGCCTCGACGCGAGCAAGCTCGAGATCACCGTGACACCGTACGATCCGACTCCGCCAGGTTCAGCCACCTGGGTGCAGGGCGGAGACGTGACCGTCAAGGCGAAGTACCCGTACGCGATCAATCTCTTCGGCGTGGTCGTCATGTCAGGCAAGCTCGAGAGCACCACGACCGAGCGCGTCGAATAGCGCTTCGGAGGCCGCGGGCCGCGAGCCCTTGTAACTGATCGTTACAAGCGTCAGATGACGTTGCGCTGGCCGCGAGCCGCGAGCTCTTGTAACTGATCGTTACAAGCGTCAGATGACGTTGCGCTCGGGCCGCAGCGCGGCTCTCGCGAAGCGCTCGACCGCAAGGGGTGTCACGTCGACGAAAGGCTCGCGGCCGAGCACGAGGTCGCGCACGATCTCACCGACCGCCGGCCCCTGGAGAAAGCCGTGGCCGGAGAAACCCGTCGCGTAGAAGAAGCGCGAAACGTCGGCCGCCTCGCCGATCAGCGCGTTGTGATCAGGCGTGACCTCGTAGTAGCCCTTCCAGCCGCCGGCAATCCCGAGCTCGAGCAGCCGAGGCAGCCGGCGCTCAGCGACTTCGGTCACGCGTTCGAGCCACGCCGGATCGGTCGGCGCAGCGAAGCCGGCGGGCTGCTCGCGATCGGCCATCCCGAACAGGAGTCCCGGCCCCTCGCGATGGAAGTAGAGCCCGGACGTGAAGTCGACCGTCAGCGGGATCCCGTCCGGCAGCTCCGCGGGAGCGGTATAGCCGACCTCGCGGAACACCGGCTCGATCGGAAGCTCGAGACCGACCAGGCTTGCGAGCTCCGGCGACCACACACCAGCCGCGCAAACCACCGTCTGCGTCTCGATCTCGCCCCGTTCGGTTCTTACGCGGCGGATCTCGCCACCCTCCGCGTCGATCCCCGTGACAGCGCAGCCCGTGACGACCGTTCCGCCATGGCGGCGGACTCCAGCCGCGTAGCCCTGCACCACCGCCTCCGGGCTGGCGTGGCCGTCGAGAGGCGAGAACGTCGTCGCGAGCACGCCGTCGAGGCCCGCGATCGGGCAGAGTCGCTCGGCCTCCTCGAGGGAGATGAAGCGGCTCGGCACGCCGTGCTCGTTCTGGATAGCGACGCTGCGCTCGAACGACTCGACGTCCTCCGGACGGTCGAGGAGAAAGAGGTAGCCGACCTGCGCGAGGTCGATCTCGGCGCCGGGGCGCTCGCCGAACCGTTCGTACGCTTCGATGCTGCGGCGGCCGAGCGCGATGTTGAGTGGATCCGAGAACTGCGCCCGGATGCCGCCTGCGGCTCGGCTCGTCGAGCCCGATGCGAGCTCCGCCCGTTCGAGCACGCACACGTCGACCCCGGCCTCGGCGAGGTGGAAGCCGATGCTCGAGCCGATCGCGCCGCCGCCGACGACGACCACATCGGCGCGAGCTGGCAGCTCGGCGCTCATCCGCGGACGAGGTTCCGCAGGAAGAAGAGGAGGTTCGCGGGCCGTTCGGCGAGCCGCCGCATGAGGTAGGGGTACCAGTCGGGGCCGTACGGCGTCGCGACGAGCACCTTGTACCGCTGAGCTACGAGGCTTCTCTGGAGTGCCGGGCGGACGCCATACAGCATCTGAAACTCGAATTCCTCACGGCCGACACCTTCCTGCTGGGCAAACGTCGGCACGAGCCCGATGATCCGCTCGTCGTGCGTCGCAACGGCGATGTACGCGCCGCCTTCGAGGCCGCGCCGCACGATGGTCAGGTACGCGGCGTCGACGTCTCGCTTCTCGGGGTGTGCGATGGCCGCGGGCTCGAGGTACGCGCCCTTGACGATGCGGAGGTTCGGCTCGAGGGGCAGCAGGCGCTCGAGATCGGCCGGCGTTCGATACAGGTACGACTGAAGCACGGTGCCGACGTTGGCATGGCCGGCGGCGCGGAGTCGCTCGTAGATTCGGAGCGTCGGCTCGACGTAGTCCGACTGCTCCATGTCGATGCGGATGAACGACGCGCGCACGCCCGCGTGCGCCACCAGCCGCTCGACGTTCTCGTACGCGAGCTCTTCGTCGAACGTGAGACCGAGATGTGTGAGCTTGAGCGCGACGTTCGCCTGCAATTTCTCGGCCGCGAGGCGATCGAGCACCTCGACATAGGCCCGGACGACCGCGGCCGCACCATCCCGGTCGGGGATCGCCTCCCCGAGGAGCGTCGTGTTCGCGTGGAGCCCAGCGTCGTTCAACCGCCGCAGGACGACGACGCATTCGTCGAGCGTCTCACCCGCGACGAAGCGGCCCGCGCCGAGCCGCATCCCGTACCGCCGAACGACACGCCGCAGGAAGACACTGTCCGCCGCGCGCAGGATCGACGCCCGAGCGAGGCCAGAGATGGCTGCGCGGGGCACCTTCTGCATCGACTAGTTCAACGAGGGGTCGGGCGGCATCAGGGCAAGGACGCCGAACCGCCCGCCTTTACGGCGAAGCACCTCGCTCCAGAGGTCATCGGGATCCGTGGTGAAGACATCCTCGGGCACGGCGGGCTCGACGATCCAGCTCCCCTCGCCGAGCTCGTCGTCGAGCTGACCGGGGCCCCAGCCCGCGTAGCCGGCGAAGACGCGAGCCCGGCGGAGCTCTCCGAGGAGCTCGGGATCGGACTCGGCCGGGACGAATCCAATGTCGGCGAGCACGAGCGACTCTGCGCGCTCCGGCTCGGCGAACTCGGCCAGGATGACGATCGCGGACGGCTGCACCGGCCCGCCGACATGGATCGACTCGTTTCCATCGACCAGAGCGGTGAGCTCAGGTACCGCTGCGTCCACCGTCGAGTCCGATGCGCGGTTGAGGATCAGGCCCAAGGCGCCGTCGTCTCCGTGCTCGCCGAGCAGCACCACCGAGCGCCGAAAATTGGGATCGATGAGGCTCGGGGCGGCCACGAGCAGATGTCCTTTGAGCGACGACACGGGCGTATCATCGCCCGCATGGAGGGTGTGTCTCGCGAGATCCGTCTCGTCGCGCGCCCGACCGGGTTCCCGGACGAGGAGTTGTTCGAGGTTGCCGAGTCACCCATTCCCGATCCGTCGGACGGGCAGGTGCTCATCCGGAACGCGTACTTCTCCGTCGATCCGTACATGCGCCCACGGATGAACGACGTTCGCTCGTACGTCGCGCCGTTCACCCTCGGAGAGACGATGACGGGTGGCGCGGTGGGCCGCGTCGTCGCGTCGAGGCACGAAAAGCTCGCTGAAGGGGACTGGGTGCTGCACGGGCTCGGCTGGCGCGAGTGGGCGCTTTCGGACGGCGCAGGCGTGCGCAAGGTCGATCCGGCGCTCGCTCCCGTCTCGACGGCGCTGGGTGTGCTCGGAATGCCCGGGTTCACGGCGTACTACGGCCTCTTCCACATCGGGCAGCCCGAGTCCGGCCAGACCGTCTTCGTCTCCGGAGCCGCGGGGGCCGTGGGCAGCGCGGCAGGTCAGATGGCGAAGATCGCGGGATGTCGAGTCATCGGCAGCGCGGGCTCGCCTGAGAAGATCGCCTGGCTTCGGGAGCTCGGGTTCGACGAGGCCTTCGACTACCGGGAGACGCGCGTTCGCTCCGCGCTTGCCGAGCTCGCACCGGACGGGATCGACGTGTAC
>JACCVK010000121.1 GCA_013698195.1 Actinomycetota bacterium
CCCCTCACGTACGGATGTCGAGAACATCGGGCTGTGGGCCGGTCGCCCGTACCTGATCTACACGCTCCGCACCGGCGAGCTCGCGGCATGGAGGATCGAGGACGAGACGATCGAAGCGCTACCCCTCGCCGCTCGCGAAGGCTAAGTGCTCCCCGCCGCAAATACGCCCGCGCTTCCCGCGGCTGCGAACACGTCGCATGCCGTCGTCCTTAGTCGCGCCAATATTCACGAATATTGGCGGTCGTCCCTGCGTCCTAGGCCTGCTCGGTTCTCGCCGGCGAACCTCGACCGTACTTACGGCGGGAAGCACTAAGGGCTGCTTTCGGGAACGTCGTAGATGAACCAGAGCTGATCGCCAGTTTGCGAGCCAGTGCGAGCCTGCGCGGTGATCTGTCCGAGATCGGGGTACTCGACAACCTCCGGTGCGCCCTGCGTGGACGCCATCACGAAGCGCACGGGGCTCTCCGTCTCGTTCTTCAACGCGTGCGCGCCGGCGGGACCTACGGGGAAGTGAACGACGTCGCCCTCGTCGAGTGTTCGCTCGCCTTCGGGAGTACGCAACGTGGGCCTGCCTGTGAGAACGACGAGGAGCTCTTCCCAGCGGTGATGGAAGTGGTAGACGACGAAGTTTCCGGGGTCGAGCTCGTAGAGGCTTGCACCCAGGTCTTCGCCTCGCGCGACTGCTTTGCCCCGGCCTCCACCGCCTGACCAGTCCTCCCCTTGCTCACCCCACTCGTCCGACCAGATGTTGCTATCGGCCATGTCAGGAGCCTCGCTCTCTGAATGCGATGTCCTGCGCGCCCTCCCAGAGCATGCGACGCCCGAGCTCGCGGAGGTTCTCCGCCCCCTCGACGATCGTCGCGAAGTGGTTTCCGGCGAGCGCCCCAGCCTTGCTCGCGAAAGCGACGTAGCCGTACGCAAGCAGGAGCTCCGTCTCGCTCACCCCTCCTGGGTAGAGGATGAGCTCGCCCCGGCCCGGGTAGCTCGTGGCGTTTTCGGGACCGACGCCGAGGTCGAGATCGCCCATCGGGATCCAGCCGCCCTCGCCTGACCAGCGGACGTGGATGATCTTCGACTCGAGTGGCAGCAGACGGCGGAACGCGGTGACGGTCGCCGGTGCGTCGTCTTCCTCGAGGCGCGCCCCGAAGGTGAGACCAGAGGCCGCGATCTCGAGCACGGCTAGACCCTAACTGCGTCCGCGACGGACGCTCAGCCCGATTGTGCGATCCACGTGCCCAGAAGCTCGCGCTCCTCCTCGGTCATGCTGGTCGCGTTGCCCGGTGGCATCGCACGCGTGAGGACTGCTTGACGTTCGACGTCATCCGCGTGCGCCTTGATCTGGGCTTCGGTCTCGAGCTGCACGCCGAGCGGCGCGGAGGCGCCCTGATGACATGTCGCGCACCGCTGCTCGACGATCGGCTGGATTACGGCGAACGGGACGGGCTCGGTCTGCGCAGGTTGCTCGTCGGGTCGAAGCCACAGCGCGAGCGCGACGACCCCCACGGTGGCGGCAACCGGGATCCACCACACACGCCGGCCGGTGTGCCAGCGATTGAAGAAGACGCGGATCAACGCGGTCAGTACCGCGACGAGAACGAAGACGAGCCATGCGTCGTCCGCGCCGAAGACGAACGCGAAGTGCGCGATGAGCATCGTGAAGAGCACCGGCAACGTCAGGTAGTTGTTGTGCACGGAGCGGTCCTTCGCGCGGAGCAGGTACGCGGCATCCGGCTCGCGTTTCTCCTCCATTGCGCGCACGAGCCTCCGATGCGCCGGGATGATCACGAGGAGGACGTTCGCGACCATGATGGTCCCGAGCATCGCCCCCACCTGGAGATAGGCGGCTCGGGCGGCGAAGAGCTCACTGGAGCCCCACGCGGCGAGCGCGACCAGGCCTGTTCCGACGACGGCGAGCGCGGCTTGGCTCCTCTCGCCGACTGTCCTGCAGAGGACGTCGTAGACGACCCAGCCGGCTGCGAGACCGCCAATCGAAAGCGCGATCGCAGACCACGCCGCGAGATCGGCGACGGCAGGGTCGACGAGCCGCACGTCCGCGTCGAAGTAGTAGAGGACGACGAGCAGCGCAAACCCGGAGAGCCAGGTCGTATATGCCTCCCACTTGAACCAATGGAGCGGCTCGGGCATCTCGCGCGGCGCGAGGCGGTACTTCTGCGAGTGGTAGAGCCCGCCGCCGTGGACACCCCAGAACTCGCCCGCGACTCCAGCCTCCGCGTCGCGCGCATCTTTCGGCGGGCGGAGCGCGAGGTCGAGCCGGACGAAGTAGAACGACGCGCCGATCCACGCGATGGCGGCGGTGACGTGCAGCAGCCTGAGACAGACGTCGAGGACGTCTCTCAGGTACGGGTCCATCGATGCTCCGCCCATCGGTTCCGCGCAATCGCGACGAGCTCGCGGCAGGCTGTTTCGAGCTCCTCGTCCTCCGTTCGGCCGATTCGCGTGCGCAGCGCCTCGAGGATCTCGCGCTGCGGACGACCGTTCACGAAGACCACGAACCGGAAGCCGAACTTCTCCTCGTAGACCTGGTTCAGGTACGCGAGCTCGGTGAGTACGGCTGGCTCGGTGCCGGTGCCTTGCTCCGCGGCCGACCGGGCGGAGAGCTCTCGGCGCTGACCGATCGCGGGATGAGCGTTCAGTGCCTCGACCTTATCCTCGTGGCTCAGCCCCCCGAGAACGTCCTCCGCTCGACCCAGCGGGTCCTCCACTCGGGCGAGATTTTCCACGAGGCGCGTGCGACCCTCGAAGAGATCCGCGAGCTCGTCGACCGTCAGCTGCCGCGGTAGCTCGCGCATCCGTAGGGCGAAACGAGAAGCGGGACGTGGTAATGGCCGTCGGTGAGCTCGATCTCCACCTCGACCCGCGTGAAGAACGGAGACGGTGGCCAGAACATCAGCTCGTAGCGGCCCGGATCGAGATCCGTCGCTAGCTCGCGGACGCGCCCGTCGGTGTCGGTCTCGGCGGTCGCCACGACCTCTCGATTCTGCGCGAGCTCGACGCGTACTCCAGACGCGGGCTTCCCGCTGGCGGTGTCGAGCACATGTGTCGAGATGGAGACCACCGACTCCTCAGAATCTCACTTTGTCGAGCGGCGTGTCACGCGCCCGCGAACCTCCGTGCTTGCATCCGGTGCTCGCGTGCGATCTCCGCTTCGTCGGCGTGCAGGAGCGCGCCGCCCTGCACGACGTCCTCGCCGCCGACGACCAGACGATCGACGCGGTGCGGCGCGGAGAGCACGAGGCCTGCGACCGGATCGTCGGCTCCGCCAAGCTCGAGGCCGTCGGTCCGCCAGACGGCGAAGTCCGCGCACTTCCCCGGCTCGATCGTGCCGATGTCAGCCCGACGAAGGACAGAAGCGCCGCCGCGTGTCCCCAGACGGAGTGCGTCCCGCGCGGTCATCGCGGCCGGCCCGCCGAGGCAGCGTGCGACGAGGAGCGCCTGTTTCACCTCGAGCAGGAGGTCGCCGCGTTCGTTCGATGCCGAGCCGTCGACGCCCAGGCCGACGCGAACCCCTGCGTCGCGGAGCGCACGCACCGGGGCGATCCCAGCACCGAGCCGAAGGTTCGACGTGGGGCAGTGTGCGACGCCCATGTCCGTGCTCGCGAAGCTGGCGACGTCCGAATCCGAGAGGTGTACACAGTGCGCACACCAGACGTCGTCGGCGAGCCAGCCGACCTCGGCGAAATACTCGACGGGGGTGCAACCGTAGAGCTCGAGACAGTACGCCTCCTCCTCGCGCGTCTCCGCGAGGTGGGTGTGCAGGACGAGGCCGAGCCGCCGGGCGAGCTCGGCCGAGTCGCTCATCAGCTGCCTGGTGACGGAGAACGGCGAGCAGGGAGCGACGGCGATCTGAACGCGCGCGCCCGGGCCTGGCTCGTGCAGCTCGGCTGCAAGACGCTCGGTGTCCGCGAGCACCGCGTCCACGTCCTCGACGAGCTCGTCGGGCGGCAGACCGCCGGCGGAGACGCCGAGATCCATGGATCCACGCGAAGCGACGATCCGTACGCCAAGCTCGCGTGCCGCTTGCACCTCGGCCTCGACAAGCCCGGGGCGGCCGCGCGGAAAGACGTAGTGATGGTCGAAGACGGTCGTGCAGCCGGAGAGCGCGAGCTCGGCGAGACCTGTACGAGCTGCCGCGTATTCGGCCTCGGCGTCCACACCGGCCCACACCGGATACAGCTCGCGCAGCCAGGCGAAGAGGTCGGCTTCCTGGGCTCGCGCGCGGGTGAGCGTCTGGTACAGGTGGTGGTGCGTGTTGACGAGCCCGGGCGTCACGAGCGCGCCGGCGAGGTCGACGCGGTCGTCCGCCTCTGGCTCCGGCCCGTCTCCCACGCCGGCGACGAAGCCATCGTCCTCGAGGATCCAGCCGGACGGGAGCTCGGTGCCGGCGTCGTCGCAGGTGACGATCCAGCCGTTGCGGTAGAGCGTGGTCAAGCGGGGTCAGACCCCACGCTCATCCTCGACCGAGCGCCCAAGCGGGTTTGAGGGGGCGGGGCCTAGCCCCACGTGGATCGGCACGAGCTCGAAGCGATCGACGTCCACGAGACCCCGATCCGTGATCTTCAGGTGCGGGATGACCGATAGCCCGAGGAACGAGAGCGTGAGGAACGGCGTCGCACCCGACCAGCCGAGCGAATGGGCGGCGTCGTTGCACGCACGGCTCGCGGCCACCACGCTGTCGAGCGGTGCGTCGGAGAGCAGGCCCGCGATTGGAAGCGGGCACTCGGCGAGCACGCGCCGGTCCTCGACGGCAACGATCCCGCCGCCGACTGTCACGAGACGCTCGACCGCGAACGCCATGTCCTCGTCCGACATGCCGACGACGAGGAGGTTGTGGGCGTCGTGGGCGACGGACGAGGCCAGCGCTCCTCGCTCGAGGCCTGAGCCGGAGACGAAGCCGAGCCCGATCCGCCCCGACGCGAGGTGACGCTCGACGACCGCGATCTTGGCCATGTCGGCGCCGGCATCCGCCACGGCGTGCCCGTCGACGACACGAGGCTCGCGTACGAGCGATTCCGTGACGACTTGGTCGGTGACGAGCCCGATCGTGCGAACGCTCGACCCGGTGGAGCCGATGGCGAAGTCCCCGGCGGAGACGGGGCTGACGCGGACGCTCTGGCGCACCCAGTCGGGAATCTCCAGGGGCGCCGTGTCTTCGATGTGGCGGCCGCGCTTCAGCACCGTCTCCGGCGCGAAGCTCACGAGATCAGAGAGCACAAGCAGGTCCGCGTGATACCCCGGGGCGATCGCCCCGTGCCGGCGGAGGCCGTGGCAGAGAGCGGGATGAAGCGAGGCCATTACGATCGCGTCCTCCGGCGCGATGCCCGCAGCGACGGCTTTCCTGACGATGCCGTTGACGTGACCGTTGTCGGCGATGTCCTCGGGGTCGCGGTCGTCGGTGCAGAAGGCGATACGGCTCGGCCCGAGCTCGTGCACGAGGGGAAGCAGGTCGAGCAGGTTTCGCGCCATCGAGGCTTCGCGGACGAGCAGCCACATCCCCGCGCGCAGGCGCTCGCGGCCTTCGTCGACCGTCAGCGCCTCGTGATCCGTCTCGATACCCGCCGCCGCGTATGCCTGCAGCTGCTTTCCCATGACGCCCGGCGCGTGCCCGTCTACGTGCTCGGCACCTGCGAGCTCGAGCTTCTCGAGCTCCGCGGGTGCGCCGGCGATGACGCCGGGGAAGTTCATCATCTCGGCCAGCCCGAGCACGCGCCGCCGTCGCAGGAGGGATGCGAGATCCGCGGGCCCGAGCGGACTCCGAGGCGACTCGAAGGGCGAGGCGGGCACACACGACGAGGCCATGAAGTAGACCTCGAGCTGGAGCTGCGACGTGGCGTCGAGCAGCCAGTGGACGCCGTCTACCCCGAGGACGTTCGCGATCTCGTGGGGATCGGCGACGACTGTTGTCGTGCCGAGCGGAAGCACGAGGCGCGCGAACTCGTCGACCATGAGCTTCACCGACTCGAGGTGCATGTGGGCGTCGATGAATCCGGGGACGACGAGCTGTCCGTCCACGTCGAGCACCTCGTCGCCTTCGTAGTCGCCGAGTCCCGCAACGACGCCGTCTGCGATCGCGACGTCCGTCTCGAGCCACTCCTTCGTGAAGGCCGAGAACACCCGGCCTCCGCGGACGACGAGATCGGCGGCCTCGTCCCCTCGCGCAACCGCGAGCCGGCGGCGCAGCTGCTCCATGGGCGCAGCGTAATACCCTAGTTCGCCATGGATGTCGTCACCCCACGCTCGCTCGACGAGGCGCTTCGGCGCAAAGCCGAGCACCCCGAAGCTGTGCCGATCCAGGGCGGTACCGACCTTCTCGTCTCGCTCAACTTCGACCGGCTGCGGCCCGAGACGATCCTCAACCTGAGCGAGGTCGCGGAGCTGCGTGGTTTCGGGCGGGAGAACGGCTCGCTCCGGATCGGTGCCGCGCTGACGTACACGGAAGCGATGCGTGAGCCGCTGGCTCAGCTGCTGCCGGCGCTCGCGGAGGCGTCGCGGACGGTCGGGTCGCCGCAGATCCGCAACCGCGGGACGATCGGGGGCAATCTCGGAACCGCCTCGCCCGCCGGAGACGCGCTCCCGCCGCTCTTCGTCGAAGGCGCCGAGGTCGAGGCAGCGAGCGTTCGTGGGGCTCGGCGCCTGCGGCTCGACGAGTTCCTGCTCGGGCCAAAGCAGAACGCGCTCGCCGACGACGAGTTGATCCTCGGTGTGTTCATCCAGCCGAGCGGTCAACCCCAGACGTTCATGAAGGTCGGGCCGCGGAACGCGATGGTCATCGCCGTATGCTCGCTCGCGCTCGTCGTTGACCGCGAGCGCGGAGAGCTTCGTGCCTCCTTCGGATCCGCCTCTCCGGCCACGCGCCTGGTTACGGCCCCGCTCGACGAGATGGACGCGTTTCCCGACGCGGTCGCGGACGCTGCGTCCCCGATCGACGACGTACGGGGCACCGCGGCGTACCGTCGGCACGCCCTGCGGATCCTCACGCGACGGGCGCTCGACAGGTGTCGGGCGTGAGACGGGTGCGGCCGCTGCGATGAAGGTCGAGTTGACGGTCAACGGCGAGCGGTTGGACACGGACATTTGGTCCGGCGAGAGCCTCCTGACGACGCTTCGAGACCGACTGGGACTGCCCGGCTCGAAGAACGCGTGCGAGCAGGGGGAGTGCGGGTCGTGCTCCGTTCTCCTCGACGGCACGCTCGTCTGCGCGTGCCTCGTCCTCGCCGCGCAGGCGGACGGTCACGAGGTCGTGACCGTCGAGGGCCTCGCAGACGACGGCAACCTCCACCCGGTACAAGAGGCATTCGCCGAGGCGGGCGCCGTGCAGTGCGGGTTCTGCACCCCGGGGCTCGTGGTCGCGACCGCCGACCTCCTCCAACGGAACGCGGATCCCTCGGACGACGAGATCCGCGAGGCGCTTTCCGGGAACCTCTGCCGCTGCACCGGATACCAGAAGATCCTCGACGCTGTTCATCTCGCAGCCGGTCGATGAGCGCTCCGGTCCGAACACGCGCACTCTCGGTCGGTCACGCCGAGACGATGGTCAGGCGGAGCGACGCCGTGCCCAAGGTCAAGGG
>JACCVK010000145.1 GCA_013698195.1 Actinomycetota bacterium
CATGCGACCTTCCTCGCCCGGAGGTCGGCGCGTTTCAGGTGCACCTGGATGCAGTTCTCGGTCAGGCGCGACACGATCCGCTTCCCGATCACGATGTCGTCGTGCCCCAGGCGCGCCGCGAGTGCACTCGGCGCGTAGTTCGACGTTACGATCGTCGCCAGCCCCGCGACGTGACGATGCTGGACGAGCGCCGCGATCGCGTCCCTGGCCCAGTCCGTCACGCGTTCTGCTCCGAGGTCGTCGAGCACGAGGACGCTCGAGCCATAGAGCTCGCGGATCGGACTGCGTTCGCCGGCGCTCATGGCCGCCTTCGCCGCGTCGAGGAGTTGCACCACGTTCGCCCATGCGGGCTCTTCTCCGCGCCTTTCGTAGTCGTAGTTCAGCCAGATCCTCGCTCGGAGCAGCGACCACGCAAGCCCGCTCTTCCCAGAGCCCACCGGCCCCCAGATGTAGAGGTCAGGCCTCAGGTCCGCGTTGAAGTACGTCCAGATCGGATGATCGTCTGGGCGAGGATCCGTGCGGTCGTCGATCTTGACGAAGACGTCGTCGTCGTCCAGGCAGCGCTGCGTGTGTGCCGCCAGCCACGGCTCGACCGCTTCGAGCGCGGCCCTCCCCACATCATCGGTAGCGTCGAACGTCCAGATCGACCAGTCGCGCATTCGCCCGTTGCCGCTCTCGACGAGACTCAACTGGCGCCTGACCTCCATCGCCTCGGGTTCCCCTTTCGCTCCGGCGCCGCCGTACCACTCCTGGCACGTGGGACAGAAGGCGTGGGGGTACACGCCGTCGGTCGTCCCGCACCGCTGGCAGCGACGTCTAGGCGTCGTAGACACGGAGGTCCTCGTCGTCGGGGCGCGCCCTGGGCGCGCGCCCCCTCTCTCTCTTCGAGCGCGCTTTTGCGCGCGTAGAAGTAGTTATGGACGTCCTATTGGACGTCCTAGGGGTCAATTCGGCACCTACCCCAGGTGAATCCGGCACCTGGTAGTAGGTGCTCATTTCACCTAGTGCCCGGTAGCGGTTGGACCTCCCGCGGTGCCGGTCGACCTCGAGCAGTCCGGCCGACTCCAGCTCGGCGACGGCGCGCCAGATGGTCTGTCTCTTGAGCCTCGTTTCGCGCTGCAGCGTCGCAAGCGAAGGGAAGCACGAGCCCCCATTGCGGTTCATGTGCGTCGAGAGGACGAGCGCAACGAGCCGCGGCGACGCGCCGAGCTCGGACGCGAGGATCATCGTCCGCCACCCGATGAGAGGCGAGGTTCGATCGCTCACCCGGACTGCTCCGGGCTACAGCGGATGCGGCCGATAAACTCCCGGAGAGACCCTGCCTGAGTCTTCCGTGAGCCGTCCGCGTGACGGCTCATGGCGTTCATGGCGTCAGTTCAGCCTCGCGATCTCCTGGCGGCACCAGATGATGAAGTCGTGGACAACGCCGACTGCTGCAGCGCGATCGAGCTCGCGGTCAGCGCGCAACGAATCCCGGAACGCTGCGAGCGGAACGAGCGAATCGGAATCCAGGAACGTCGCGAGAGGAGCACTCGGGCCGGCGTGGCGACGCGCTCTTCCTGGGAACGCGTTGAACTGATCCAGGAACGCCCACGCGGCTACTGCGAACACAACGTCGTCGTTGCGGGTCGTCGTGCACGCCTCGACAACCTTGTCGAGGGCGCGGAACACCTCGCCTGATTGGCCGATCAGCTGCTCGTCGGCCATCTCAGACTTCGAGCGGCGTTCTTGCCGCCTGCTCGGCCTCATGCAGCCGCTCGATGTCGGCGAGCTCGAGGACTATCGCGAGGTTCGCCCTCGGCGGCCAGGGCAGCGACCCGACCGGAAACCGCGGGTGCGCGATAAAGAGCGCCTCGTCGCCGATCTTCGCGAAGTTGGGGTTCGTCGTGTGCGGGCGGACCACGTCGAGGAACATGTGGGCCTCGCCGGCTGCCGTATCGACAAAGGGCCGAGCTATGACGTCGTCGACGGGCTTGCCGTTGATGATCACTCTGCCGACCGGCTGGTCGTCTTCCGCGAACACGCCGATCACGATCCGCGCGTCGTTGCCGTAGAGGGCGCGAAGCTCGAACAGGTCGGCGTACGATTCGCGACTCGCCTCGGCGAGAAGCGCTGCGGTCAGCGTGACGCTCTGCTGGATTACCTCTGTTCTGCTCGTGTTGAGCGTCTTCGAGAGGCGGCGGATTAGCTCGTGGAACTTGGTGGGAAAGCGGAACGTGGTGGTCTCGGTCATTGCGGACACTCTCCTTGTATTTGCGAACAGAAGAAATGTAGCACGAGTCACAGCACTGCTGCCTGCAGAACTGCGCGGCCGGGGTGGAAAACGTTCGCAGCTACGGGTGCGCTTCGCGGAACGTTTCTCCTCAGACGAAGTGTGCAACGTCGTTGCGCACTTTCGCTCCTGGCACGCCGTAGCTACGTGGCGTGGTCCCCGCAAATCAAAGTCCCCCGATGTCACTTTGAAGCTCGCGGATCTTGGCGTCTCATTCGTTCCCAGACGTAACGGCGCGTCGTCGAACGCAAGAGACCCGCCGTAGCGGGCCTCGAGCGGATGAGCGGCGACCGGACGATTGGCTGCTTGAGCCGCGGTATGGCTGGCAAGCACGTCAGCTCGTCCGTCAGCGCGTCATTCCTATCGGCCTCGGCTCGGGTTTCTCGCTTACGATTGGCGCACCCGTGTCTGTTGACGACGACACTCGGAGCAAGCTCCTCGGCATCTGGGAAGCGCTTGGCCGTCCCGAGCCGCCCGACATCCCTCCGGAAGCTCTGATCTCGGAGGGGATCGACGTCGAGGACTACAACGAGTGGCGTCTCGACCTCGAGGACGAGAAAATACGCGCGGTGAAGTTGCGCGCCGACGCTGCCGTGGTGGACGCCCGCGAGGCGGATCTCCGTGCCCGAGGGATGGAGCCGATGCCGCCGCGACGCACGCCTGACGAGATCGCTGAGATCGAACGGCGAGAGCAGGAGGCCGACGAGCGGGCGAGCCGGCGCCGTGAACGCGCAGACCAAGCGGAATGGCTGCCGGAGGACGACGAGGGCTAACGCAGTCGTTTTTCCGCCGCGCAGTGGCGGGCTGCCGAAGCGTTGCCTACTAAGAAACGGAGATTCGGTTCGCGTCGAGCGCGCCGTGACACCTGAGGCACAGGGTCACGAGGTTGCCCGCGTCGTTGTTACCGACGTCGCCGTCCAGGTGGTGGACGCTGAGACGCGACGTGGCGCCACAGCTCGAGCACTGCGAGGCACGAGCTCGAGCACGGGTCTGCTTCCAGCCAGTCGAGTTGTAGAAGTGCTGACGACGAGCAGCGCACGCCGGGCATCGGCTCCCTCTCGAGCGACGACCGCAGTCGAGGCACGGCTTCGTCATAGCCACCCGAGTAGCTCCACCGGTTCGAGCTTGAACTCGGCACGCTCGAGTGCCATCGCAAGCGCAACGACCGCGTCCACGCTGTCGGATCGGGCAGCCTTGTCGATCCTCCACCCGCGCCGTGAGTGACGCGCTATCGCAGCCGCGACGTGCTGACGTAGCTCGGCGTCGTCGGGCACCGTGAGCCGGCCTTCGACGATAGCCGCGTGCAGTCGGGCAGAGGCAGGGATCATGCGCGCGTCGTTCTGTGGGAAGGCGAGCACGGGTATCCGCTCACGCTCGAGCTCCTGCGCTGCCTGACCGAACCGCCAGGGGTCGAAGACGAGCTCCTGTAGCGCGTACTCGGAGGCAAGCTCGCGCACCTTGTCCGCGCAGTCGAGTACGCCCTCGTCGCCGTGGTAGATCGAGCAGCCGACGTGCAGACGCTCGTTGAGCCAGACGACGGCACTCGCGGATCGTTCGCCTCCGACGTCGACGCCGACCCAGATCCGCTCTCCCGGCTCGAACTCGGGTAGGCCAGTGATTGCCTGCCACGCGCCTGGCGGCAACCAGTGCCCCTCTCGCGCCGTCCATCGGTTGCAGTGGTATCGCTGAAAGGCGAGGTCGGGGATGGCCGCACGCTGCTCGCGAAGCGCCTCTACGGTGATCCACGAGGCGGGGTTCGCCCTCTTGACGACGCGGGCATCGTTGAAGTCGGCGTCCTCTGGGACGGCCCATTCGAGCATCCGCAGCTCGGAGCCGCGGGCATCGACGAATGCAGCGCGGCGGCGGACGTTCGGCAGGGCGAGTCCCCGCGCCCGGAGCCGCCCGAGCGGCGTGTCCGTGCCGGCACCCGCGGTCGAGATCGTGATCAGCCGCGATCCCGGACGCTTGAGCTGGGCGGTTTTTAGGGCGAGGTAGACGTCGTCCGAGGCGTGGGCGTGCAGCTCGTCCACGATCGCGAGCGAAGGCGTGAGTCCGTGCAGGCGCGGAGCGTCGGCTGCGAGCACACGCAGATGGCCGGTGAAGACCTTCGGCTCGTCCGGGTCCCGGCAATAGCGAAGCTCCAGGTGACGGACGACGAGGTTGGGATGCTCAAGCTCACGGGCGAACCTCGTCGCGGCCTCGAACAAGATCCGGGCCTGTTCCCGTGACGAGGCAGCGCAGTAGACCGCGGCGTTGTCCACCGTGAGGAGGTGGTGCAGCCCGATCGCGGCCATGAGCGTGGTCTTGCCCATACCACGAGGGAGAAGGACAACGAGCTCGTGCTCCGGGCCGGAGGCGGCTCGAACTATGCGCCGCTGGAACGGCTCGAGGGAGAGCCCGACGCGTTCGCAGAACGCCTCAAAGTCCGCCGCTACGGTCACTGCTCCTTCGGAAGGAACTCGTCGACTTCGTCGAGCGTCCGCAGGGGACCGAATCGGGTGTCGGCGACCACGGCGTACCAGACGTCGCCTTCCCTCACGAGCGTGTAATGCCGGGAGGCGGCCCGCCTACGCAGACTCGCCTCCCGCGACGCGCTCTTCTTCGTGGTGCGCGGCTTGGCCATTTACGCGGCAGCAATCCGGACAGCGGCCGCCGCTCGCTCGAGGCCGAACACCGCATGTCCCTCCATCCGCACCAACGTCGTGTTCGTGCGACCGGCGTTCTCCTCGAAGCTGGCCAGGGCGATGGGGCCGACGTAGAGCCTGCCGAGCGCGGCCGAGTCGACGACTGCCGGGGCGGCCACCGTCTTCGACACTCGAACGCTCATCCCGAACAGCTCACCGGGGGCGAAGCGGCCGGCACCGAACACGTACAGCTTCTCCGTGCCGACCGTCTGGAGCACGTCGAGTGCCTCGGACGCGGCCGGGGTGAGGACGAGCAGGTTGGGGTTGTAGCCCGCGGCGTAGATGGTCGTCATCGCCTTCCTGATCGAGACGAGCAGCGGGTCGGTGCCGGGAGCCTGGAAGCCGCTGGCGGCGATCGCGTCGAGGATCAGCTTGTCGAGGCCCTCGTTGATCGAGAGACGCAGGTCGGTGCCGATCACGGACTCGATCCCGTCGTTCTCGAGCATGACGTTCGGAACACCCGTCTGCACCGCCGCGAGTTGCTTCACCGGCGTGGCCACGAGGGTGAGCGTGCTCGCCGCTTCGGGCTTGTTCGTGACTGCGTCGATCGCGCGGACGACATTCGCTGCGGCCGGCAAAGTGCGCGCCGTCTGGGTGAGCACCTGCACGCTCGTCACACCCGCGTCGATCGGCACGCTCGGAAACGCCGGCCACGCGTACCGCTGGTCGGCGCCGAATGGGCCAGCCGCGTCGTGGAACATGGAGACGTTGTCGACCGAGCCCGTCCAGGTGAGTGCACGTGACTCGGACGCTCCAGCGAAGTCGTCCCACGCGATCTCGGCTCGCTTGCCGGGCTCCCAACCCGCACGGGTGAACGCACC
This sequence comes from Actinomycetota bacterium, assembly GCA_013698195.1. Lineage (GTDB taxonomy): Bacteria > Actinomycetota > Thermoleophilia > Gaiellales > Gaiellaceae > GMQP-bins7. The sequence goes on from JACCVK010000145.1 coordinate 5,778, forward strand.
AAGCAGCGTTCTCGTCTCGGGCTGGCCGTCATTCACATCGGCGACCCGTAGGCCGCCTGTCGAGG